>JBILUY010000194.1:0-4850 GCA_044370735.1 Crocinitomicaceae bacterium
ATTTTCGCAGAACCAGCAACCCCCACTTGGGCTGCCATCACGGTACTTTCTCCTACCTCTACGTTGTGAGCTAGCTGAACAAGGTTGTCCAATTTCACTCCTTTACGAATAATGGTAGACCCCATTGTTGCTCTATCAATCGTACAATTTGCACCTATTTCCACATCATCTTCAATGATTACATTTCCAATTTGTGGGATTTTTTTGTAATTCCCTGACTCGTCTGGCGCAAAACCAAAACCATCAGATCCAACAACAACACCTGCGTGTAAAATACAATCTTTCCCAATTTCGCAATCGTGATAGATTTTTACGCCAGCATATAAAATAGTATTATCTCCAACGGTAACATTATCTCCAATGTAAACGTGTGGATAAATTTTTACGTTATTTCCAATTTTTGCATTTTCTCCAACATATCCAAACGCGCCTAAATACAACTCTTCTCCAACAGAAGCAGTTTGCGCAATGTATGATGGTTGCTCGATTGCAGGTTCTTTTCTGCGCATTTGATCATAAAACTCTAACAATTGAGCAAAGCAAGAATAAGCATCTTCTACCTTGATTAACGTTAATGTTTCAGGTAATGCTTTTGATGGAACAAATGAATTGTTTACAATACAAATAGATGAACCCGTTTTGTATATATGTTCCTCATATTTAGGGTTAGACAAGAAAGATAATTTACCTTCCGAGCCTTCTTCAATTTTAGCTAGGCCATTGACCTTAACCTCGGGATTTCCTTCGATTTCACCAAGTATAATCCCTGCAATTTGTTCCGCAGAAAATTCCATAATACAAAAATAAAAGAAACAATAAGAATGCTCTAACTAATCTCTAATGATTTATTAACACTAAAAAGCTAATTAGTCTGCACACTCCGATTCAAAAGGCAAAATCAATTGTCTGATATCCATTTTTTCTTTATACCAAACAGACTTTACTCCAACTTCTCCTCTTCCTTTTCTATCTTTCAATAAGAAATAATGTATGTTTTCAGAAGGAGAAAAAGTAGATTGTCCAAAATCAAATTTTCCAGCTTGTCTAATGCGAGCATAAAATGACTTACTCGTTCTCAACCCCAATTCATTTTGTTTACAACTTAACACCCCATCTGTTTTAATGTACACAAAATCAGGATTTGCAGGTGTTTTCCATAATTCCCCTTTTCCTTTTGAAGTCAATTTTTTAGCATCTTTTGAAGTTGTAGATTTCAACTCGGCTATAAAACTATTTTTAGGCATCAAAACATACATCGAGCGACCATTATTCGTCACAAAATAGACTTTAGTATCCTTTTTAACATCACTCTTTTTGAAATCTACTTCACACCCTTCGACAAACCCTTTTATTCCATTTTTCGTAATTCCAGCTTTGTTCAAAAGTTGTTGTTGTATCGAATCTACCACAATGATTTTTTCTAAAATCGCGCCTCTTACTCGATTATCCGGTAACCAACTACACCCCCTGTTTTGAAAAAATAAAATAACGATAATACATCCCGGAATAAATCCTCCTAGAAAATATTTTAATCGACGCCAAAATGCTGACATAATTCCTTGTTTAAAATTCTGCGCTAAATTAAATAATCTTTTATCATACATCGGCTTTTGATAAATCTTATTTCTCAAATCACAAATGATTAAAATACTGATTAACTTTGTTCCACTTAATTAAGCAATGAAAACAGACAAATTCATCGATATCCGCAAATTAATAGGAAATAAAAATCCTAAACTGCTGAAATTTTTACCGGGTTTCGTTATTAATTATTTGAAACGCGTTTTACACGAAGACGAAGTAAATCACGTGATTTCAACCTATAAAGACAGTTATAACGAAGATTTCTGTCAAAACGTAATTGATTATTTCAACATAGACCTAACAATCGAAGGAATTGAAAACATCCCAACAGAAGGAGGTGTTACGTTAGCTATGAACCACCCACTTGGAGGTATGGACGCAATGGCTTTGGTTTCTGCCTTAAAACATCATCGTACTGATTTACGTTTTATTGTAAATGACATCTTGTTACACCTTGATAATCTAAAAGGTATGTTTGTAGGTGTAAACAAACACGGAAAAACATCGAACTCCAATTTGATGAAAATTGACGAGATTTTTTCTTCGGGTAAAGCAGTTTGTATTTTCCCTGCTGGATTAGTTAGTCGAAAAAACAATGGAAAAGTGCGTGATTTACCTTGGAAAAAAACGTTTGTTTCCTTATCTTTAAAACACGACCAACCCATTGTACCGATTTTTATCGATGGTGAATTGTCTAATTTTTTCTATCGCCTATCCAATTTTAGAAAAGCCATAGGAATTAAAGCAAATATTGAAATGTTTTATTTAGCAGATGAACTTTTCAAGCAAAAAAATAAAAAAATGAAAATCATCGTTGGGAAACCCATTTTGCCTATGCAATTAGACAAAACTAAAAACCAACATCAATGGGCGACGTGGATACAAGATAAAGTGTACTCATTGTCTAAAAAATAAGCTTATGTCACAACAACCTATCATAGAACCAATTTCAACAGATTTAATTTTAAGCGAATTAACTTCTGAAAGATTTATTCGTAAAACCCGCAAGGGAGACAATGAAATTTACATTGTAAATGTTCACAATGCACCATACACTCTAAAAGAAATCGGTCGTTTGCGCGAAGTAACTTTCAGAGAATCTGGAGGTGGAACTGGTTTACCCATTGATTTAGATGAATTTGACACAAACGATACGTGCTACGAGCAATTAATAGTTTGGTCGCCAGAAGATAAAGAAATCGTAGGCGGATACCGTTATATCCTTTGTGGAAATGCATTGGTGAACGATGAAATTAGACTTTCTACTCACCATTATTTTGACTTTTCAGAGAAATTTATCAAAGATTATCTTCCTTACACTATCGAATTAGGTAGAAGTTGGGTTCAGCCAAATTTTCAACCAGCTGTTAACCCACGTAAAGGATTGTTTGCATTGGATAATATTTGGGATGGATTAGGTGCACTAATCGTTAAAAATCCAACGATGAAATATTTCTTCGGAAAGGTAACGATGTACCCAACTTACAACCGTGAATCAAGGGATTTTCTTCTTCATTTTATGAACCATTATTTCCCTGATAACGAAAATTTAATGCACCCTTACACTCCATTGATTCAAGACTATGATAAACAATTTGTAGAATCTCAATTAAGTGGTCTTTCATTTAAAGACGGTTTCAAAGTGTTAAACTCATTTGTTCGTTCTCATAATGAAAACGTACCTCCTTTGGTAAATATTTATATGCATTTATCACCTACAATGAAAACCTTTGGTACTGCTGTAAATCACGAGTTTGGAGATGTAGAGGAAACAGGGATTCTAGTGACGATTGCGGATATTTTTGAGGATAAGAAAGAGAGGCATATTAATTCAATGGTTTAAGTTTTCCTTTTGCCTTGATGCAAAAGAAAGAAAAAATCAAGGCTTGGAAAATCTGCTTGCTCTTCGCTTTCAACGGTTGACAATGTCGGTGATTTACTCCACTGACGTTTCGTAACTTCCTCCATTGTTACCAACAGTTGACGCACTACGATTAGCATCTTTTCCTATGCCGTTTAAATTTCGCTTCGGGATAAAATTTCGGGTTATTTTAAAGAATTAACTTTTTAAATATCAGACATCATAATAACAAAGTGTTAGAATTCTATGAAAATCAATTCTCAAACAAACGAAAATCTTTTATTTGTTAACACTTTTGAAGAATTGATAAGTACTTCATTTGAAGGAAAAATCAATGCTTTGAGTTGGAAGAGAGAAATTGAAGGAGATTTTGAAGAGATAGTCAACTCTTTTGAGTTTCAGGAAAACATCATTGAAATTGACCCTACTGATTTAAAAAACTTGACATTGAGTAAAGCTGGGATCATAGCGCGAAATACAATACTCAATGATTATGAACTTTTGCAAAATCAAGGAGCTTCTCCTGTGTTGAATATCATCAAATACTATGAGGAAGATACAAGTTTTCCATTCTTTCCAACTGACGTTTATTCGTATCACGTAGACCGATCCCCTGTTGCAACTGACACGTTTCTTTGTACTTACTTTGGAAGTCCAAGTGAACTTATACCTAATGAACAAGCTATTCAAAAAATTACAATACCAGAAATCCGAGAACAACTGTTTTTGCATTTTGAAGGTAAAGCGACTGAATTTGAAACGTTTTTAAGTGACCATTTTTTCGATTTACATTACCAATCCAAACCAAATACCTTACCTATTCAAGCTGAAACTGGTCATATTTGGCGCTTGGCAGTCGACCATCCTTCAAGTACAGTACAACCTTGTGTACATCGAGCACCCAGAGAGAATGGAAAGAAAAGGTTGTTGTTGATTTGTTAGAAAAGTAAATTCAATTTTTAATAGTTTTTTTACTTACAACATTAAAAAAAATATTTATTTAAAAGTTAAGTTTACAGCATGATATATTATTTTTTTTATTTATTTTCACGGACTAATTATGTATAATAAAATATAAATTATCATTAAAAAAATATAAAACACTATGGGGAAATTCGGACCATCTGAACTAATAATCATTTTATTTATTTTAGGTTTAACATTGTTACCTCAAATTCTTTACCTAATAACACTACAGAAAACAATCAAAGAAATTGGTATTGAAAATAGAAAGATAGAACCAAATCAGGTTTGGTTAAATATAATTCCTCTTATTGGCTTGGTTTGGCAATTCATTGTTGTTAATAGAATTGCATCTTCATTAAATGCTGAATTCAAGAAAAGAGAAATTAATATATTAGAAGAAGAACCTGGTAAAACTCTGGGTATTGCTTATTGCACTCTT
>JBILUY010000039.1:0-16383 GCA_044370735.1 Crocinitomicaceae bacterium
AACGGCTAATTGGATTTCTACTGTTTTCTTTGTCGTTGTTTTTGTTATCCTTTGGATTATCGAAATTAATATTGCGGATATAATTTTTGCAAGGTGATGAAAGGTGTGTTAACTGAAATTGGATTTTTAATAATTAATGGGTTGTTATCTTATTTTATAACTAAGTTTTTGATTAAAAATATCCAAAAATCAAAAGTGATATTTAGCATCGTTATTTTTATATTATTTGTTCTTGCTTTTAGTTTTATTGAGATTTATATTTGGTTTAACTATTTTTTTGTGATTTCAAGATAGTATTATTTATAAAAAAATAGGTAGCTATTAATTTGATAAATAAGGAAACACAAACGTTTAATCCATAAAATGTTTCGTAATTCAATAAGTTAAAATCATAAAAAACATATTTGTTTAATCTAAAAGTAATTGCTGTAAAAGTTATTGCATAACTAAAATAACTGAAAATTTGATGTTTCTTAATGTCTCCATTTTTTATGTGCTGAACTGATTTATAGGTGGTATAACCCCAAAGAATATTTTGAAAAATAAAGCCAATCTTTCCAATAATTCCACCATTTGAAAGAAATCCAAGTATAAAACAAGCTGGGAAATTAATTAGCATCACATTGTAAAAGTAAATCCTACCTATTAATTTATGTTCTTTTGGATTGTTTTTTAAGAAATTCGATGAGAATTGAGATAAACCCGCTAAAAGACAAATGCTGATTGAAAACGCATGAACATAAAAGAAAAACAACCAAAATTTATTATTTACAATATCTTGTTTGAATTTTAGGAAAGCTATATCAGTTTTAAAACTTGAGTATTGTAAACCTGTATTTAACATTATTAGGCTTAAGATTAATACTAAGATGAACCAAAATAGACGTAACAGGTGTTTAAAATTCATTAAGTGTAAGTCATTATTCTTAAATACTTGGTAAGTAATTAATTGTTTTCATATAGTTCATTCACTTTAATCGTTTGAATCATTTCTCTTAAATCATGACAAGTTCTTATGCAGATTTCGTAAAATTCTTCTAAATTGTTTTCAGTAAATTCAAAGTATTCAATGTTTCGAATAGTAATATGTAAACTTTGCATACCTAAATTTATCAGTGAAGGTTTTAATTTGTGAGCGATTTTTTTGATTTGTTCTGTATCTTTATTATTAATTGCCTCTTCCATTAATTCAACAGACTTTGGGGTATTATTAATAAAAAGTTTAAGCATGTTTTCTACAAAAGTTTGATCACCACGACTCATTTCATGTAGTATTTTTAAAGAATATTCAGGTCGTTTTTCACTGCTTTTAGAAGAAGATTTTGATTTTTTAATTTCTTTTTCAATGACTTTTAACAACTGCTTTTCTTCAAAAGGTTTGGTAACATAATTATTCATTCCTGCGCTAATACATTTATCAATTTCGGATTTAAACGCATTCGCAGTTAGAGCAACTATTGGAATAGATGTAGAAATTGTTTCTCTAATAATTTTTGTTGCTTCAACTCCACCCATCAAAGGCATTTGCAAATCCATTAATATTAAATCTGCGGTATGTTCTTTTAAAAATGAGATTGCTTTTTCACCATTTTCAGCTTCAATTATTTCAGATACATAGGGTTTTAATGCATTTGAAGCTACATATCTGTTCATTTCATTATCTTCTACTAAAAGAATTCTAGTGTTCTCTAAATGTTTGAATGTAATATTGTCAGATTTTTTCTCAATTTTTGATGGGTCTCCAATTGGGAATGTTAATTCGATTATTACTTTGGTACCAACTCCTTTTTGACTTTCAATTTGGATATTACCTTTCATTAATTCAATTAACTCTTTCGTAATAGCCATCCCTAAACCTGTACCTGCATGTTTTCGAGCACGAGAAGGATCTTCTTGTTGGAATTTTGTAAATACTTTTTCTACAAAAGACTCACTCATTCCTATACCAGTATCTGAAATAGTTATTCGAATTTTTTCTTTAATAATTTGATTAGAGATTAATTCAAGATGTAAAGATACTCCACCTAATTCTGTGAATTTTAATGAGTTACCAAGTAAGTTTATCAATATTTGTCGAATGCGTGTTGCATCACCTTTGTGAGCTTGAGCAATTTTCTCATCTATAATAAAATTAAAATCAAGATTCTTATTTGCTGCTTGTCCTTTTAATATGGTATATACATCATCTAAAACTTCATTAAATGAAAATGTCTTTTTACTTAATTTCAATTCACCTGCTTTAATTTTAGAAAGATCTAAAATATTGTTAATGATTGATAGTAAGTGTTTTGATGCTTTAAGTGCGTTGTCTACAAAAGATTGTTGGGTAATAGAAAGAAATTCTTTATTCAATTCACGAAGCATTCCGATGATTCCATTCAATGGAGTTCGAATTTCGTGACTCATATTTGCTATAAAAGCTTCTTTGGATTCGGCTGCTGCTTTATTGGTATTTAATGCGTTTTGTAATTCATCTTCAATTTTTTTAAGACGACTTATTTGTACAAGAATATCTTTTAAATCAATATCATAAAGATTGTTTGATTTAAAAGTTTTTAAAAGGTCTTTAAGGGAATCACTGTTTTGTTCTGCAAATTTTAATAGGTTCGATTGAATGATAAAACTCTGTGTATTAATTATTGGATTTCCTATAAAGATAAAACGTTCCTTTTCATAATTATCAAAAGTACCTTTGAATTGAAGATTTAATTTTGAGTTTTTTGTTATCAAAACTTCCTTTCCTATTAAGCTATGAAGCAAATTTGGATCATTTAAATCTACTTCTGGTGAATCTATAATCCAAGTTTGTAAAAAATCATCACCCTGATGCATTTTAGGGAAAAAGTGTGCTAAACTAATACCGTAAGAATCAATAGTTAATTGATTCGATAGTATTAGATGAAATGGATATAAGTATGCAAATTCGTTTTTCATAAGGATGCTTTCTAGCGTGAAATTAGAAAATTAAGTCTATTTTTACAATGTTAATAGCTTTATACCGATGAATTTTAGTATTAATTCTTTTAAAATGGTTCGTTTTTTTACCTATATTTTTCTTGTTTTTTTAGTGTTTGCTTGTCAAAATAATCAAGCTGAAAAAAATCCAGCTGAAATAGAAAAGAACACAAAAAAACTTCCTTTTGAAAAGAGATTTAAAAGAGAAATAGAGTCTAAATTACAAATACCTGTGAATGAAAAATATACTTATAAAATTTACAAAGATTTTTTGAATTTAGATGATGTAAAAGATGCTGTTATAACAGTGAATAGATTAGATTATGCTATCGCTGAGGCTGCAAAATCAGAAAACTCGGCTCAAATTGCTGAAGCAGGATATACAGGTAATTATAACTTTTTCTTTTTTTATGATGGGAAAACAGATCAAATTTCCAATCCTATTGCTGTTGCCTCGAGTCCGCAAGTACCGCTTGAAGTTAAATTAGAAAACTTACAATCGGAATTTTTTAAAGACATTACCGTAACTTATCACATTCGTAATTCTGCATTTAAGAACTACTATTTAATGTCAAATGGAAATATTCAATTGATGTTTCAATGGAAATTATTTGATGCTATCGGAACTAATACACCAGAGGCAAATTATCTTGAATATGAAAAAGGATCTTACAATGAATTTAAAGACATCATCATCTATAAAGGGAAAATTAAAAATTATTCACCAGTTGTGAAAGATATTTATAATTATCATCCTGTTATTGAGAAAGAAGGAGAGAAAATTTATCGTTTCTTCTTTGATAAACGAACCTTGAAATATTCCACCAACGATTAATGAAAGAACATTCGTTATTAGTCCAAAAAACTACCCGATATTATACGCTTGGAAATTTAGAGGAGGCATCTAAATTATTAGTTGTTCTTCATGGATATGGTCAATTACCACAGTTTTTTATTCGAAAATTTCAATCGCTAATTGATAAAGGTTATTTCGTGGTTGCACCGGAAGGACTTCATCGTTTTTATTTAGAAGGTACTTCAGGGAGAGTAGGTGCATCTTGGATGACTAGAGAAGCAAGAATAGACGATATACAGGATAATCTAGTGTATTTGAAATCCTTGACCGATTATTTTTTGTCAGAAAAGAATTTTGAGAATGTTTATTTATTAGGATTTTCTCAAGGTGGAGCAACAGCCTCTCGTTTTTATTCACTCTATGAAAACTTATTCTCCACTTGTGTTTTATGGGCGAGTGTTTTTCCTGAAGATGTACCGTTGCAATTGGATGATAAAAAGTTACATTTTCAATTTGTTGTAGGTACGGAAGATCCTTATTTCCCTAAAGAAACGATAGATAAATTAATTCAAGATTATAAAACTAAAGGGATTAAAACATTCGTTTTTAATGGAGTTCATACCATTGACGTAGCGTTACTTAATCAGGTGTTTGAGTGATTGAGTTGGTGTATCTTTTTGTCTTGAATTTTTGAAAAGAAAATCAATGCAATTATTGCCCCACACGTAGCATAAAACATATCTGATTGGGTATCCCAAACATAGCCTTGAGTTCCTAAAAAAGCATCCGCATCTTCTCCTGATAATAACGCAACTCCCCATTCTAAAAATTCATAAGAGGTACTAATTGCCATACACATAGAAACAATGAGAATGTTTCTCCAAGATTTTAGTTGAATGACATTTTTTCGTATGATAACTTCTCGGATTAATAATGCAGGGAAAAATCCTTGCGCAAAATGACCGATTTTATCATAGTTATTTCGTGTTTGATGAAATAAATCTTTGATCCAATTGAATAAAGGAACTTCAGCATAGGTATAATGTCCACCAATCATTAATATGATTGCGTGTATCAATAAACACGTCAAAGTGAATTTGGTGAGAGGAAATTTTTTGTTTGTAAAAACGATAATCCCTAATCCTATAAAAGCAGGAAAAACCTCTAAAAACCAGGTGAAATAATCGTGTGGTTGTATGGATGAAATTATCATTGAAATTGAGAAAACAGTCAATAGAATGGAATTATATTTCATTATTTTTTGGTTTTTGAGTTGAATTAAGAGATATAAATAAAAAAGGAAAGATAATAGCCCTATATCGAAGTATAACTCCGGAAATCGGAATTGTCCATCCGATAAATAAAAGTGTTAAAATACATAAAAAGAAAAGATTACTATTTATTTTATTCTTTTTACGAAAGAATTGAATTAATGAGAAAATCATTATTACTATGATTAACCAATTCTCGATGGATATAAATAAAAGTCCAAGATTTTCATTTTGAATGGATAATGGACGAAATAATACATTATACAAACTTTCAATAGTGTTTTTAATTAAATCAGATTGATTTTTTAAAGATGAAATTTCGAAAGCTGTATTAGCATGCATTTCTTTAGAAACATAAATTAAATCTTGTTGCTTAAATTGTAAGGTGTCAAACAAGTGGATTTGATTTACTTGTAATAAAAGTGTTAAAATTCCAGCATAAATGATACATACATACAAAAATGCAAGTTTCTTTTTTATCAATAACTCCAATAAATGAATAAAAATAAAAGGTATAAACGCTAAAAAGAGGTATGGTCTTAAAAGATAAAGTGCGTATAATGATAAAATTATTCCAATCCAATGGTATGGTTTTTTAATTGAAAATGAAAAAAGTAAATACAATAAAAACGAAAAAGCCGTAAATATGATAGCATCTTTTGTTCCACTTGATGCAAACAACCAAAAGGAGGGAATAAGAAAAAGAAAGATAGTCTTTGAAATATTGAAATTACCTATTAGTTTAAACAGAAAAACCATTCCTTGAAATGCTATAAAAGAGAAAAATAGAAGATGGGTAAAAATATTACCTCTTGAAATAGGCATTAACCATCCGTGCAATTTGATTAAAAGATGATTATCTCCAAAATTTCCTGGTTGTGTTTGGAAGTACCAATAATTTGTTTGGTGTAATATTTCATTCAAATGAGGTGTAGTTTCTCCAAAAACGAGAAATTTAAAATAAGCAAAGGTGTTTTTATCGTAAAATTGATTGAATAATAAGGAGGCGTCATCAAAATGTTTGAATAATTCTGCTGTTTCACGATTAGGAAAAATGGAAGTATAAACAAACCAATATCCAATTCCTGAAATGATTGTTAGCGTAAAAAGTAGATATTTATTTATGATTAGATTTTGGTAATTTTTTCCCTTATAAATACACCATAACATTAGTAAAACCAGTAAAATATAATTAATTACTTGAATACTAAAATTAGTCGATTTTAAATGAAAATCTTCGTTATCAAATGGAAGAGGGGATACCAATCCTGCTTTCCATTTATTATTATTTGTATACGCTCCTCTATTTTGAATAGTATCTAACCTAGAATTATTAATTCTAAAATCATTCTCACTCGGATTAATTAAAAAATTAGAAAGGTGGGGAATAAAAAAATTATTGTATTGAATTGAGCCTTGAAATGGTAATTGATCTCTTGCTTTTAAATCACTATCTGTTAAATTGTTATATGTAATTACATTTTGAATGATTGGTGAATACTCACTAAACCAACAGCTTCCCATGGAATATTTATTTTTAATAAAGGTATTGTTGTAAATAGAGTCATTAAGTGCAATTTGATTGATTGTCATTGCTACAAAACATTTCCAAACTACATTATGATGTACCTTGAAGTTGGAATGATTATTATCTAAATAAATACCAGAACCATAATGAGGAGCTCGATTGTGATGTACCCAGTTATAGGCAATTTCTGTACCCTGACCATCTGTATCATAGGTGTAAGTCAAACCTAAATCATCGCACAGAAGTCCACCTTCAGAGATTTCATTATAAAGTATCTTGCTTTGATATAATTTTCGATGTAATAAAACTGAACGACCACATTTTGCTAAAAAGCAATGTTTTATATAGTTGTTTTTCCCAGATGAATTAACTGCGGCAGCATCCGTTCCCATCCAATTACAATTCGTAATAACAGAATTATACAAAGTGTTTTGAGATCCATAAAGAGTTACTCCATCCCCCCAAGAATGTGAAACGGATGAATGAATTAGTTGATTGTCTGAACCATTAATAATTAATCCTTTTCCTGACCAATTGTTTGGATTGCTTTGACTTTGTGATCCAAAACGATCAAAACTATATTCAAATTGAAAAAATGGAGTAGGATATTTACAATTAATATGCTTTAAGACACAATGTTTTGAATGACCTAAAGAAACACTTTTTCCGAAAAAATTTAGTCCTTTGATTTTAACGAATTCACAGTGATCTAATAGGAATAAATCATTTTCCGTTCTAAATTTGACTTGATGTTGTTTTGGTGGTTTTCCGTACCAATAGAGATAATTATTATCTGAAAACCATTCGTTTAGAGTATCAAGAAAGGAAATATTCCCAACGAAATATCCTTTTCCTTTTCCTAAATAGGCGTTTTTATATTTTTTATCCCAATAAAAATCAGAGTTTTGAAGGATTACTTTGTTCTTTCTCTGATTGATTACTTTTCCAGTAATGGCAATTGTACCTCGACCACAAATTCCAATAAATGTTGAATTTACAAAATGTTTATTTTTTGGTAATTTGAATGTTGCTTGTTTTGAAGGTGTTACAAAAACATTTGTCCATTTATTCTTTGTTAGTTCACCCTCAATAATATTCGGGTAACAAGCTTGCATTACAGGTTTTTGATGAATGAATATTTGTACAATTTTCCTTTTGATTTTCGCTCTGTAAATATGCTTCGAATATTTTTTCCAATGAAGGTTTATCGAACTGGGAAAAAAATGAACTTTTTCGTTTTGGTAATTTTGAATTACAATAGGATTTGATTTAGTTCCTTTAATTTTTAGTAGGCAATTTTCTGAATAATTTCCTCCTCGTATAAAAAGTGTATCTCCTGGTTTTAATTTTTTTGATGCAAATTGTACAGAATAAAATGGTCGATTTATGGTGCCAGAATTTTTGTTGTTTCCTTTCGTAGAAACAAAATAGGAATTTGCCCAAATGGATGAAAGCGCAAATTGAAATAAAGTTATTAAAACAATTGTTTTATAGTGTTTTAATAGTGTGTTTTTAGAGTGTAAAAAATATTTATTTTTGCGATAAAACATCTTGTTTGAATTTGGTTTTATCTATGCTTTTTAACAATTTAATTATATTTTGAAACCATCTCTCGTGAAATCCAAATCCACCATTTCTAAATTCATCGATAGCATCTTCAATAGTCCAATCTTGTATTGCAATTCTATAACCTGCTACAATACATCCTGTCCGATCTGAACCGTGTTTGCAATGAACGAAGACAGGTTTTGGCGCTTGATGAAGCAATCTAACTCCTTCAACTAATTCTTTATAATTAATTGTCCAAGTGTTAGTTTTTAAATGTATTAATTGTTGTTTTGAATGTTTTGCTTCTTTATTGTCATTTAAAATATTTCTTAAATTTAAAACCGATTTTATACCAATAGAATCAAGTGATTGAAAGCCTTGTTTAGAAGGTTGAGCACCTCTATAAATTTCATTTGAAACCAAAAAGGTGTTTTGTAAATGGGGGATAGAGATTTCTTTAGCCCAAGTAATTGGTCTTGTCTCATTTTTTACAAAAGAACACAAACATAAAACCAATAAAATGGCATGTAAATAGTTGATTAATTTCATTTTAGTTGAAATTAGCTTGAAAAATACGTAGTAATTCATTCGTTGGTAATCCTTGTCCTGGATGTTTAATTAACCAATCAATCACTTGTTCAGTAGCTAAAGGTTGTAAACCCATTTTAATAGCAGTATTTCGTAACGCTTTCAATTCTTCGTGATGTAAGTCATTGTCTACAAACATCAAAAGACATAATCTGTAAAATTGAACAATACGATCTATTTCATTTTTGGGAGGGGAAGTATTGATTTTCTTTTCAAAGAGCTCCATTAATTCCTCTTTTGTTAAACCAAGTTGTTGTGCGATTTGTAATAAAAAACCGAACTCCATTTCTTTTATATCCCCATCCACTTTTGACATTTCAGTCAATTGGAACATCAACGCTTCATTTTCAGGGATCGGTTTAACTTGATTTTGTTTTAAGATAAACGTTGATACTAAAGTGACAATTTCCTCTAATTTTTCAGGTAATTCTGAAGAATTCCAAGGATGCGAACTTCCAAAAACGTGATCAGCATCTTCGATTGTGTAAAGCGGAGAATTAGTCCAAGTAGCAATATCTACACCTTCTTCAATTGGTACTGAAATATCTTTGTCTCCGTGTATTACTAAATTGGGTTTTTCTAACGTTTTACACGCTTTTTCAATGTCTAATTCATCTTTAAACTCAATAAAGTCAAGGTATTGACTATAATTGTGAGGCATCGCTTGTTTGGTTCGTTGATTTTGAACAAAACGAACCCCAGTTTCTTTCCAAGATTTTATCATCGCTTCATCAGAAAAACGTTTTTCTACGGAAGAAATGGCAGCGAGTGTAATAATTGATTTAATGCGTTCATCTTGATGGTTTAATAATGCAATTCCACCACCACGACTATGTCCCATTAAGTGAATAAAAGTGTTTTTTGGTATGTGTTTTTGAATTTCGTTTAATAGAAAAACAACGTCTTTTTTTTCTTTGCTGTATGCATTGTTTGCAAACGCTTCTAAATCTGGAAAATCTATACCGTTTGAAGTAGTTCCACCGTTATGGGTTAAATTGAATTTACAAAATCCAAAGCCTTGTTCTGTAAATGCTTTTTCAAACAAATTCCAAGCCCCCCAATCTTTAAACCCCATATAACCGTGAATGAAAACAATCAAATTTCCATTGTAATCCGCTGGAATTTCCAAATCGAATAAACTATCACGTTGGTTACTACCTCGATAAATTGCGTTTCTCAAATGAAGCATAGCACTTATTTTTTCTCAAAATTAACAGAATAAAGGTTTTGATTTGGAATATGTTCATATTTTCATTCAAAATTTGAGATAATCACAGCGTAGATTTTATTTTAATATTATCTTTATTCATTCATTTTTCTTAAAAATCTATTTTTACTATTTAATTGATTTTTAGGTTTTTTGAACTTATTAAAAAACAGATTTTATTGAATGAAAATTTCAGCATCAATTTATAGTGACAAAAAACGACCATTAAAAGAAGTAATCGAGGATCTTGTAAATCATCAAGTTGATTTATTACACGTTGATTGTAATGATGATCTTTCTGTATTTGAAGATATTGCTTCTATTCGAGAATGGTGCTCTTTACCCATTGATTTACATATTATTACAGATACACCTTCCAAATATTATTCCCTATTAGAAAAGCATCCTGTTGAATATGTTACGTTTCAATTTGAAGATTTAAAAGAGCCTATTCAATTTCCAGATACAATTTCAGGTAAAAAAGGATTAGCAGTTATTACGCCAACAGATGTTTCCGTGTTTGATGAATATCATTCGTTTGATTTTATTCTGATTATGGCAACAATTCCAGGTCAAAGTGGAGGGAAATTTGATCCGATAAACTTTAAAAAAATTAGAGATTTTCAAAAGAAATATCCTGCAAAATCAATACACGTAGATGGTGGGGTGAATGGTGAAGTTTCGTTTATTTTAAGAACAATGGGGGTAAGTAGTTCTGTTTCTGGTTCTTATTTATTTAATGAACCAAGTGTCGGACAAGCACTTATGAATTTAACAAAACGAAGTTTAGTTTCTCACTTTCAAATCAAGGATTTTATGATCCCAATTTCTGAAAGTCCTGTTATACAAGAAGAAAATGTTTCGTTGAAATCCGTTTTAGAATGTATTGAAGCTGGTAAATTAGGTTTTTGTATTGTTGTAGATAAAAATGGAAAATACAAAGGGTTGATTTCGAATGCGGATGTGCGTAAAACACTTATTAATCAATTTGATACTTTACCAAAAATTGATCTTTCAGGATTAATTAATCCGAATGCAGTGGGAGTAAATCAAAATACAACTGTAAATGATATGCTTCAATTAATTAAATCGAAATCCTTTCCAATTACCTATTTACCTGTTTGGGATGATGAAAAAAATGCAGTTGGAATTGTTACCTTTGTGAACCTTATACGTGGAGAATTATGATTATAGAATTAAAATCAACGATAAACACTGAAAATGCTGAAAAATTAGCAATTGATGCAAAAGCATTTCACATTACATACAACGAGAAATCGTATTTAATTACTGGCTCTGGGGTAAAAGAAGTACCAGCGAATTTGGTTGAGTATGCTGAAAATCATTGGGTGTTTGCAAACGATTTACAACTTGCTTCGAGTAAATTTTTAACTGGAAAAAGAGAGGTTAAAATCGGTGATGTAACTATCGGTGGTGATACTAAAAATACAGTAATTATTGGCGGACCTTGTTCTGTTGAAAGTGAAGAACAAATTACAACGTCTGCAAAATTTATCCAAGGATTAGGGTTAAAAGTTTTACGTGGTGGATGTTATAAACCGAGAACAAGTCCTTATAGTTTTCAAGGATTAGGATTAGATGGGTTGAAGTTATTGGCTAAAATGCGCGATGAGTTCGGGTTAACTGTGATTACAGAAGCGCGTGATGCTACACATATTCAAGAAATTATTGAATATTCGGATGTAATACAAGTAGGTGCGAAAGCAATGTATGACCAAGGGATACTACGTGCTTGTGCGAAAACTCAAAAACCAGTATTAATCAAAAGAGGATTTGGAACTACTTTACAAGAATTTGTTCAATCAGCTGAATTTGTGTTAGCAGGTGGAAATCCAAATGTCATTCTTTGTGAAAGAGGAATTAGAACTTTTGAAACAGGAACAAGATTTACCCTTGATTTATGTGGGGTTGCTTGGTTAAAACAACATACAAATCTACCGGTGATTTTAGATCCTAGCCACGCAATGGGCTATGCTTATGGAATTGCAGATTTAGCGAGAGCTTGTGTAGCAATGGGAGTGGATGGTTTATTAATCGAAGCTCATCCTGATCCAAGTGTTGCCAAATCAGATGCTTCTCAACAATTAAACCACGAACAATTCGAACAATTAATTTCAAGTTTACGCCCTGTTGCAACAAGCGTAGGATACAACATTATTTAAGATGATTTTTTTAGAACAAAATATTCGTGGATTGTGTACAAAATTCGGGTTGGATTTTGAGTTGTTTTTGACAGATTTTCAAGTAGATGGAGTGACTGAAATTCCATTAGTTGAGTTGGAAGCAATTTGCGAAGAATACGAATTAGATTTAGAAGCTTTGCTTTTTAAACCGCTTTATAAATCTGAATTCCATACGGAAAAATTAGCACCCATTAAATTGCTTATTTTAGATGTGGATGGCGTAATGACTGACGGAGGAATGTATTTTACCGAAAACGACGATCAATATAAAAAATTCAATACCAAAGATGGTATGGGAATAATGGAATTGACTAAAAATAAAATCGTTGAAGTTGGTATTATTTCTTCTGCTTTTAAAGGAAATGCCGTTCGAAATCGTGCAGAAATGCTTGGGATAAAACGTTGCTATGTTGGTCGTGATCCTAAATTATCTGTACTTGAAACGTGGTTGGAAGAGCTTGGAATTACGATGAATGAAGTTGCGATTATCGGGGATGATGTAAACGATTTAGCAGTGATGAAAAAAGCAGGGTTTTCTGCTTGTCCTTCTAATGCAGTTCAAGTTGTAAAACAGCACGTTGATTTGATTTTAAGTACAAAAGGAGGTCACGGTTGTATTCGTGAATTTATTGATAACTATTTATTGCCAAATCCAATTGGTACAAAATAATAAACTATGGAAAGACTAAAAATTGGTATTATCCGTGAAGGAAAGGTTCCACCTGATTTCAGAGTTCCATTAGCACCTGCGCAGTGTGCTACAATCAAAGAAAAATATCCGTTGGTTGATTTTGTGGTTCAACCTAGTCCTATTCGTTGTTTTACAGATGAACAATACATCGCACACGGTGTAAAGGTACAAGAGGATTTATCTGATTGTGATTTGATTATGGGGGTGAAAGAAGTACCTGTTGATGCATTAATTCCTCATAAAAAATTTATGTTTTTCTCGCATACGATTAAAAAACAAGCATATAATAGACGATTATTACAAGAAATTTTAGATAAAAAAATCCAATTAATTGATTACGAAGTTCTAAAAAACAAAGTAGGGAAGCGTTTGATTGGTTTTGGTCGTTATGCTGGGATCGTTGGGTGTTATAATGGGTTTAGAACCTTTGGTTTAAAACATAATTTATATACTTTAAAAAAGGCGTCAGAATGTCACGATAGAGTAGAGTTAGAAGAAGAGTTGAAAAAAGTGGTATTACCTCAAAATACAAAAGTGGTTGCTACGGGTTTTGGACGCGTTGGTTTTGGAGCAAGAGAAATTCTGAATTTACTACCTATTATGGAAGTAGCACCTGAAGAGTTTGGAAATGAGTTTAATCAGCCAGTTTTTACGCATTTAGAAGTAGGGGATTACTTCGCTCGTAAGGATGGAAAAGAATTTGATAAAAAAGATTTTTATGCTAATCCAGAATTATATAAATCTGTATTTCCTTCCTTTGCTGAAAAATCAGATATGTACATAGCGTGTCATTTCTGGTCAAATAAATCACCGAACATACTAGAAAACGACGATTTACTGAATGGAAATCACCGATTAAGTGTAGTTGCAGATATTTCGTGTGATATCGCTGGACCGATCGCCACTACGATTAGACCAAGTACGATCAAAGATCCGATTTATGGTTATAATCCTACTACGCAGACTGAAGTCGATTTTATGGATAAAGAAGCGATTGCTGTAATGGCAGTGGATAATTTACCTTGTGAACTACCTAAAGATGCTTCTGAAGACTTTGGTAATGACTTTATTCAGTTTATCTTACCTAATTTCTTCAATGGAGATCCAGATCGTATTATTGAAAGAGGAAGTGAAACAAACCTTGAAGGGGAGTTGATGCCAGGATTTACTTATTTGGAAGATTACGTAACGAAACATTAAGTATGGCAACTTCTGCAATTCAAAAGGGAGACAAAAAAGTAATTAAAGGATGGGTTTTTTATGATTGGGCGAATTCCGTGTATAATTTGGTAATATCGTCAGCTATTTTCCCTATTTTTTATGATACGGTAACAACGAATTATTTTAAAGCGCAATACTTTAAAAAAGATATTTCAATAGCGAAAGAAATGAAATTACCGGATAACGTAGAAGTGATGGTAGATTTCTTTGGAGCAAAATTATCGAATTCGGTCTTGATGTCTTTTGTTTTGTCAGCATCGTTTTTAGTTGTTTCTTTTTTATCACCGATGCTTTCAGGAATTGCAGATTACACAGGGAGTAAAAAGAAATTTTTAAAGTTCTTCTGTTATTTTGGTGCATTAGCTTGTATTTCATTGTATTGGTTTAATCCAGCGCATCTAGAAATAGGTATGTTATCCTTGTTTTTAGCAAGTATAGGATTTTGGAATAGTTTGGTTTTTTACAATGCATTCCTTCCTGAAATTGCTGAACCCGAAGATCACGATAAAATTTCAGCTCGTGGATTTAGTATGGGATATATTGGTTCTATGCTCTTATTGATTTTGTGCTTGGTTTGGAGCCAAGTACTTAAACTTCCCATTTATTGGTGTTTTGTATTCGTAGGAGTTTGGTGGATTGGTTTTAGCCAGATTACATATCGCGTTTTACCTAACAATGTTTATAGTCGTAAACCAAAAGCCGGTATTTGGCGTGGATTTAGAGAGTTAGGTTTCGTTTTTAAAGAATTCAAACAAACCCATCGTTTAAAACGTTATCTATTCGCTTTTTTCTTTTTTAATACAGGGGTTCAAACAGTTATGTTAATGGCTACGATTTTCGCAAAGAAAGAAATTGAATGGCCAAATGAAAATGACACCTCTGGATTAATCATCGCTATTTTGTTAATTCAAATATTAGGAGCAGTTGGAGCATTTTTGATGTCTCGTTTATCAGCAAAAATCGGTAATGTAAACACGTTAATTACAACAGTAGTTGTTTGGATAGGTATTTGTTACGCCGCTTTTTATATCACAAAACCAATAGAATTTTACATATTAGCTTCCTCTGTAGGGTTAGTGATGGGTGGAATTCAAGCGATTGCTCGTTCAACTTATTCTAAATTTCTTCCTGAAACTCGAAGTCACGCGAGTTACTTTTCATTCTATGATGCGACCGAAAAGATTGGTATTGTTCTTGGGACCTTTTTCTTTGGGATTGTCGAGCATTTAACGCATTCTTTGCGCTTTTCAGTAGTTTCAGTTGCTGTATTTTTTTGTATTGGTTTAATACTTTTGTTTTTCGTTCCTAAAGAAGAAAAAGGGTTAACAAAAGGATATGGGATTGAATAATTATTGATTTTTTAAGTTTTATTGCGTATTTTTATAAAAACGAGGTAAGATGAAAGTCATTTTTTCAATACTATTTTGTCTAAACAGTTTGATTTTATTAAGTCAAAGAGACAAGGTGTATACCTCATTAAAAGATGCGTTAAAACATCCCCAAGAAGTTTACAAACTAGATTTAAGTTATTCCAAAATAAAAAAACTTCCAGATGATATTGGTCGTTTAACGAATTTAGAAGAGCTTAATATTGCACAGAATAAAATCTCTACTTTACCTGAGGCAATAGGTAAGCTTACTAAATTAACTTTCATACACGCATCATATAATAACATTTCAAAATTACCTGAGAGCTTAGGAAACCTATCAAAACTGAAAATTTTTAATTTAAGTCACAATAATTTAGTGTACCTACCAAATGCTATTTGTTATCTCCAAAATTTACGAGAATTAGATCTATCCATTAATAAAATTGTGAAGCTTCCAGATAATATTGGTTTATTATCAAATTTATTTTGGTTAGAATTAGGAAATAATAGATTAAATTCTTTGCCTGAATCAATCGGTTCTTTATCCAAATTAGAGGGGTTAGTTTTAAATATCAATAAATTTACTTTATTTCCCAAAGAGTTAAAATCATTGACAAATCTTAAATCATTAAATCTTGCTCGTAACAAAATAACAACCTTCCCAAAAGAATTAGGTGAATTAAAATCTCTAGCAAGATTAGATATTCAAGAAAATGGTATAAAAGAATTAAGTCCTAATATTAGAAATCTAAAATCCTTAAATCATCTGAATTTAAGTTATAACCCACTTGTGAAACTTGATGAAAGTATTGGTGAATTGTCTGAATTAAAAGAATTAGAGTTAACATTTTTAGAATTACCTTCTTTTCCGGATGTTATTTTGAGGTTACATAATTTAGAAAGATTGAATCTTGGGTATAATAAAATAGTTAAACTGCCTGAAAATATTAACCGTTTAGCTAACCTTAAAGAGTTGTATATTAACGAAAATGAACTCACTCAAA
>JBILUY010000197.1:0-4778 GCA_044370735.1 Crocinitomicaceae bacterium
GCTGCTGCTTCGGTAGCAATCATGATTTGATAATCATCGCTCTTAAATGCGTCTACCAGTGCATTTCTTATGTCTACACTTTTGGAATTTGAAAGTTTTCCATAGTTATTCTTATCGGCTACCCAATTTTGGTAGATGGAACCAGATAATTCATCAGAATTATTTCCATTAAATAAAACTATTTTGCCCTTATACTTTTCTTTGGATAGTCGCTCAAATAAATACTGTTGTGTTCTTGTCGACTCAGTAAAAATTAGTGCTTTTTGATTCGCTCCTAATTGCTTTAATTTTTCAAATCCAGTTTCAAGGGCTATAATTAGTTTTTCCCCTTTTTCATTGTTTTCAATGCTATTTGCAAGTAGTAAGTATTGGGTTAGGGTGTCAATCTCATTTTTTATGTTAACCTTGTCTGCGGCCGTGATTTCAGTGTATTCTTGAGTATCTTCATCAGTTTCGTCTCTCTCATCATCAAAATTTTCATATTCTTCTTCGAACCAAGAGATTATCTCATCTTCAACAACCTTTGAAGTAGATAGCATGAGATTCAATCTTTTAATCAGGGCTTCAAGGGTTTTAGCTATTGCAAAAGAAGACGAACCAAGAAGCTTGAACATGACAGATTCCATCAAATGCTTTTGCGCCTTGGGTAAAGCATAAATGTTTTCGCTTCGTAAATACTCTAAAACATTATTGTAAAGCGTTTTTTCTTCTTTTGTGGGGATGAACTGCTGAGTAATAGGAATTCTTTCCCGGTAAGGGACAAACTCCCTAACGTCCTGCCTAAGTGTTCTTTTTACTATTGGCTTTAGTTTTTCTTTTAATTCAGTTAGATCACCCTCGCCATTGATATATTGCTTTCTAAAGGTTTTTATATCTCCAAAAACACCGTCATCAATTATACTCACCAAGCCAAACAACTCTTCCAATCGGTTTTGAAGAGGGGTCGCTGTTAAAAGTACTTTTTTGTGGTCTTTGATTGCATTTTTAATTCTAGATGCAATGCTGTCTGGGTTTTTATGGACGTTACGCAAATAATGAGCTTCATCCATTACAACAAGATCCCAAGATGTAAGTTGAATTAGTTCTGACTGTTTGCTTGCGTATTGATAGCTGCAAATCTTAATTGAAGTGTTGTCATCAAATGGGTTAGTAACACCACTTTTATATTTTGAATTGAAATTTTTACTCTCAATCACCTCTGAATTAAGGTAAAATTTATCCGCCAATTCATTGAACCATTGCTTCCTTAGTGAGGATGGACAGATGATTAATATGCGACGTTTGTTCTCTGCCCATTGTTGGCTTAAGAGTATACCAGCTTCAATTGTTTTCCCCAGTCCAACCTCATCCGCAAGGATCGCACCCTTAGAGTAGGGGGATTTGAACGCAAACAATGCAGCTTCTACTTGGTGAGGGTTTAATTCAACCTTAGCATCCAGCAATGCTGCACCAAACTTTTCAGTTGAGTCTGAACTGGCACGCTTTAGAAGCTCATAGGCGAAATATTTCGCTTGATATGTATTGATCAGACTCATTATTGCTCTACTAATTCATTTAGAGTGATATTCAATGCATCGCAAATTCGTAAAATCATCTTTAATGATGGTTCAGATTTATTTTGTGCCCAGAGGTTGACTGATACAGTAGAAACCCCCAATATTTTGGAGAGCTCTACCTGGGACATCTGTCTTTTTTCAAGTATTTCTTTGAGTCGAAGCATACAAGCAAATTAAACCAATTCTTTAATGATTCCCTAATGGTTTTTCCTTAAGTTATTAACAAAAAATAGATTTATTTTCTTGCGAAAACATATTCATTGTTGTTAATTGTTGAAAGCCAATACATTAATAGTCTGAACAAAATATTATTTACCCTAAAATTTTAGATTTCTGGTATTACAAGTATTTATAAAAATGAAAAGCAAGGAAAAGAAATATTCGAAAACATTGATTATAAGAATAACACCGGTGCAGTATACGGCGCTACTAGAAACCATAATTAAACAACGGAAAAACGGTACTATTAATAGTCTAAAACCACTTGAAAAAAGTATTATAATACGCGAAATGATTTATAAATACACATCATAGATGTCGTATACAGTTGAAGCGTTTAAAATTATTAAGTTTTTAAAAAATATTGATTCTTTACTTCTAATCGATAAAATGAACCTTGTCTTCAAATTGAAAGATATTGTCCCTTTTGACAAATAGCCACCAAAAAAACGTAAATAACTAAAATACTCCTATTGAAGGAGTACAAAATCAAAAAATAATTACTAAAATATTTGACTGTGTCATTTTTTTTCCTTATCCTTTTGCATACTAATTACTGAAATACTAAATACTGATTACTAATTACTGAATACTAATTACTAAATACTGATTACTAAATACTGATTACTAATTACTGATTACTAATAAACATTTGAAGCACATACGATTTCGTCCAGTTTTTCTAAAAGTATTGGTGCTTATATTTTTTCAGTAAAAGCAATAAATTACAAGCTCATATAGATATCATTTAGCTCTTCTTGTCTAATGCCCAAATATCTTTTCGTTATTGCTGGTGACGAGTGAAAACCCATAGGGGTAATACAGCGGTTTGTTCAATGAATCTTTCAACCTGAGTTCCAGGTTGCGTTTGCATTCCTTTTCGAGTTGGCGGCTGGAGCGGATGCGGTTCAGGTAGCCGTAAATAAAAAGGCGGAGCAAAGCACCGGGGTGATATGCCGGCCGGCCATTTTCCTCAAACTCGACCTTAAACCCAAGTTCCGACAGATTCAAGCTATCCACGAACAGGTCAATCAGATGAACTTCATCATCGGCATCTAAATGCGCATCCAGGAAATATATCTCCCACTGATTTCGGGGTTTTCCTTGGATAAATTTCATAAATAAAAATACCGATTTTAAGGGAGAAAACTGTCATTTCCACACTTAAATTTGCTAACAATTGACTTGTTAAAAAGGGGGGTTATTAGACAGTCTGACGTTTCGCAGCTACAAGAAGTTGGCGATTTCGGAGACGAAAACTGTCTGCCACCACTGAACTTGATACGAAGCACAAAACTTCATTTAACCACTGAACCGCCAATTTCTTGTAGGTGCTGTTATGCCCAGTTTTTCTATCCATTAGCATCTATTCTCTTTGTAATATAATTTGTCTGCTTACGATATGAAAACAAAAAAAGCAGCATAAGTAAACCTGTTACGATTTCAATTTTATAGTCATTGAGAAAAGTCCATTTTGTCGAAGCGTTGTCGTAAATTCTTAGTAGAATTAAGCATAAAAACATAGAACTTATTGTCCTATACATATTGTTTACTTCTGAAAGAACGTCAATTTTAGTGTCGGCTTTTGAAGCCTTTACAAATTTGCTGTAATCGGCAAATTTTAAAAACCTAATAAATTTTAAAGATGGTTCAATAAAAATGGACCCGATACGGCTAATAATAAGGCCAATGAAATAATATAAAAAAGCCCCAACGAGTATGTCTTGTTGAATGAAATTGAAAGTAGTCAACTTGCTTGCAATGGCAGCAAATGCAACACCTGGAAACAAGTAATTGAAAATATTGTAAGAAGATAATTTGTCGAGTAATTCTTTCATATTTCTTATTTTTTAGGTGAGCGGTTAAAAATGAAGTAGGCATCAAGTCGGGTATTTTTAGCTGGTGGGTTTTCCCACCCCATCTTCTTCCAGTAATCGTTTCTGTATTTTTCGTTTTTTACATAGAAGTAAAGTTTATCTGAACATTTAAAAATTATGCTACCTGCCTGATTGTTCGTCAATTTGTCGTCTGAATATTTGTTGTATGCTAAGTGGTCACTACTTGCGTTGCCAAAAAGAGTAATCGTTGGATTAAGGGTTTTAACAAAATCGTAATTTCTATTCGAGTCTCTACCGTGATGAGGAGCAATTAAGACATCAATGTTTGTTACGTCTGCCTTGAAATTTTCTAAAATATACTCCCAACTATCATCGTGGCTGTCCCCGCAAAAAAGTATTTTCCAATGTTTTCCAGTGTCTCCAATAGGCGGAGTAAACAATATTACATAAGAAGCATCATTGAAATCTTCTGTGTCGTTTGCATTGTCAACTAATGCTTTTGTTGGGCATAAAATTTTTATATAGTCTTCAGTCCAATAGTTACCGGGATTATTTTTATCAGCAAAAAGTTTAAAGTAGTTGTGTCCTAGTTTTTCCTCTCTTAATTTTTTGTAGTAGTTCCAGTCGTATTCATTAAAACGTCCAAAACCTGAAAAATCATCTATTTCCTTTGTGTTGGCCGTGTCCCAAACATTATAAACTTTTAAGTCAGCAAATAAATCTCTAATACCGTCCAAGTGGTCCATATCTGGATGGCTAATTATAAATCTCCAAATCGTATTTAGTTTTAGTCTTTGAAGGTATTTAATTGGGTTTTCAGGATATTTTTTCTGTCCATAGTTGCCAGTTGTAGAATCACTAACGTCTTCTTTAATTGCATTTCGTTGGTCTGCATTTTCATAAATTTCGTCACTGTCTGCATTGCAAACATCCATTACAGTAACTCGGTTTGAATTACTATGTTCAATGATATTGCAGTCTCCCTGTAATACGTTTAAAAAATGAACTGTTGACATATTGTGGTCGTTTTATTTTGTTATGATGTTAATGTGCTGTTGTGTCGTCCTAAAATTGGGCATAACTCATTTATAGGCGCTATAAACTTTCGCCAATCTGCCAAATTGGTTGTATAGGCGAAGGTTTGTTTCCTGATATCGAGTGAACT
>JBILUY010000040.1:0-16347 GCA_044370735.1 Crocinitomicaceae bacterium
TATATCTTCCTAATGAAGAAGAACTTAGAAAAATAATTGAAAATCAACTTAACCATAAAAAATAAAGCTAATCTATTTCAAATTTGACTATCCATTGTCAAAAACAAAAAAATGAGATTCAGTTTCCCGAATCTCATTTCAATGAATTGTTATTTCAAAATGTTTTTTTAATTCATTCTCTTTAATTGCCTAGCATATAAAAAGACCCAAAAACCAGTAAATAAAGCATTAAATACAATTTCCAAAGGCATAACTAACTTTAATGGCACTATGAAATAGGTAAAACTGATGGTCAGTATACTATAACAGATATAAAAATGAAATCCGTTTTTATTCAATCGTAACATTAACAACACACCGAAAAGCCCAACAATTTGCGTAATTAAACTAAAGGCCCAAAACTTTGAATACGAAGAATTAATTATTAGCATACGTTGATATAAATTCTCCTTAAAAAAAGCAACTTCAGGTGAATTGCCAAAAGCATCCATAGCCTTTGAAATACCGATAAATTGTCTTTCAAGTTGTTCCACTGTATCAGGTCCTTTCAAAAGATTTGACACAGAAGATAGTAATGATAAAATAACAGATACCAAACTTAAACGACACAAAATAAGAAGCGTCTTATTTAGTTTCTTTGGTTGGTTTATTTCTTCCATAATTCTTTTACAAACTGTTTACTATCCTGAATTAATGGATGTAAATATTGATCTTCTTGCACAAATGGCACTACTTTACGATAGGCTTCATACAAGCTATGTACAGCCTCACTTGATTTTAATGGTTTTCTGAATTCGTATGCTTGTGCTGCGTTTAACAACTCAATTCCTTGTATCGTAAAACAATTTTCAATCACACGGAATAATTTTGTAGCAGCATTCGCTCCCATACTCACATGGTCCTCTTGTCCATTTGATGAATCTACCGTATCACAACTTGCTGGGAAACATAATTGTTTGTTTTGACTTACAATAGAAGCACAAGTATATTGCGGAATCATAAACCCTGAATTCAACCCTGGATTAGCCACCAAAAATGCAGGTAACCCTCTTGTACCAGAAATTAATTTATACACACGTCTTTCAGAAATACTTCCCATCTCTGCCATAGCTAGTGCTAAAAAGTCCATCGAAATCGCTAACGGTTGTCCATGGAAATTTCCTGCCGAAACCACTAATTCCTCATCAGGGAAAATCGTTGGGTTATCTGTTACAGCATTAATTTCATTTTCAACGATACGAGCACAATGTTCAATTGCATCATAACTTGCTCCGTGTACCTGTGGTATACATCTAAACGAATACGGATCTTGCACATGGGCTTTCGGTTGAGCAACTAACTCACTTCCAGCTAACAATTCACGCATCATAGCTGCCGCTTTGATTTGTCCTTCTTGTTTACGAATTTCGTTCACAGATACTCCAAAAGGCTCAATGCGACCATCATATCCTTCAAGTGATAATGCAGCGACATGATTAAATTGTTTCCATAATTTACGAGATGCAGCAACTGAATATGTTGCGTAACTGCTCATAAATTGTGTTCCATTCAATAATGCTAATCCCTCCTTCGACATTAACTCTACAGGCTGAACACCAAAACGTTTTTCTATTTCAGACGCTTGGTGTTTTTCACCTTCAATTACCACCTCTCCTTGTCCAAAAATCGGCATCGACAAATGAGCTAAAGGCGCTAAATCTCCAGAAGCACCTAAACTTCCCTGTTGATAAACAACTGGTAATATGTTATTATTAAAAAAGAAAACTAATCGCTCTACTGTTGCTAATTGTACACCAGAATGTCCGTGAGACAATCCTAATACCTTCAACAACAACATACGTTTCACCACATGAGAGGGAACTTCCTCCCCTGCTCCACAAGCGTGAGACAATACTAAATTCTTTTGTAAAAGTGCTAAATCTTCATTTGGAATCACTGTATTACACAAAGATCCAAAACCAGTATTAATACCATAAATCACACGATTCTCTTTCGCTACTACCTCATCCAAATACGCACGACATTTATTAATTTTCGCTTTTGCATTTTCAGATAATTCAATCTGAAAGCCATCATTTAAAATTTCCTCTACCTGTTCCAAGGAAATCCATTCGTTGTTTATAATGTATTTTTTCATAATCTTTTTTTTCAGCTTCCCCCTTTGGAGGGGGATCAAGGGGGAGGATAATCTATTTAATCTATCACTTCCCTCAATCGTTTTGTATATTCATTATTCTAATTGAAAGTTTTTGTTTCCTCCCTTGAGGGAGGATTAAGGAGGGTGACCTACTTGTTAAAATGTCACCTCCCTCAATCCCTCCTCAAGGAGGGAAGACTTAATTTCAATCCCCCCTCCAAAGGGGGAGAAAATCTTTCTACTTTTTACTTTCTACTCACTATTGTAATCAACTCCTCCACACTCACTTCTTCCTGCTCACCTGTTTCCATATTTTTCAATTGAATGATATCATTTTCCATTTCGTTTTCTCCGACAATAGCAACGTATTTAACCTGAATATCATTCGCATATTTCATTTGTTTTTGCATTTTCGCTTTGGTAGGATAGATTTCACAAGAAATTCCATTTTTACGAATATCCTTTACCAATGGTAAACAATGCGCTTGTTCTGTTTCACCGAAATTCACAAATAACACTTCTAACCCTTGACCGACTTCTTTTGGAAATAATTCAAGCTCCGTCAATACATCATAAATACGATCAGCTCCAAAAGAAATCCCAACACCAGACATATTCGACATTCCAAACAAACCTGTTAAGTCGTCATATCTTCCACCCCCACAAATACTTCCCATTTTTACACCATCCGCTTTCACTTCAAATATAGCTCCAGTGTAATAATTTAATCCTCGAGCTAAGGTAACATCAAACACGATATTCGCTCGTTCTACTCCTAATTTATTTACTGTATCTAATACAAAAACCAACTCTTCTATTCCTTTCAATCCGATTTCACTGGAAGAAAGGTAGTTTTTCATGATTTCAACGCGTTCTTTAGTGGAACCAGTCAAAGTCAATAAAGGCTTTATTTTTTCAATTGAACTTTCAGCAAGACCTTTTTCTTGTAATTCTTTGATTACCCCTTCCTCTCCGATTTTATCTAATTTATCTAGCGCCACAGTGATATCAATCAAACGATCAGATTCACCTGAAACTTCAGCAATTCCTGATAAAATTTTACGATTATTTATATGTATTGTGAACGCAGGTAATCCTAAATTGGTCAATACCTCATCAAATAATTGAACGAAATCGACTTCATATAACAACGAGTCACTCCCTACCACATCAGCATCACATTGATAGAACTCTTGGTATCTTCCATGTTGCGGTCGATCAGCTCTCCAAACTGGTTGAATTTGGTAACGTTTAAAAGGAAACGATAATTCATTTTGATGTTGAACCACAAAACGAGCAAAGGGAACCGTTAAATCATAACGTAAAGCTTTTTCAGATAACGAATTAGCAAAACGAGCTAAATTCCCCTCTTCCAATGCTTGTAAATCCGCTTTTTTCTGTTTTTCACCCGAATTTAAAATTCTAAAAATCAAACGATCTCCTTCCTCCCCATATTTGCCCATCAAGGTTTGAGATAACTCAAAGGACGGAGTTTCAATCGGTAAAAATCCAAAATTGCGGTATGATTGTTTGATTGTGTCAAAAATATAATTTCTTCGAGCGACTTCTAAAGGTAAAAAATCACGTGTTCCTTTCGGAATTGCCGGTTTTTGAGCCATAGTTGAAAATTTGGAACAAAGATAATTAATTAATGTAACAACGAATTCAATGAAGATATGTGTAAATGAATTTTACTAGATATTTATTACCTTCGCAATCAAATTACTGATTATGTTGAAAATTGATATGCACTCCCACATCATCCCAAAAGAATTGCCAGATTGGCATAACAAGTTTGGGTATGGTGATTTTATTTACTTAAAACACAACGAAGACAAAACTGCTGATATGATGCAGGGTGGTAAATTCTTCCGTCGTATCGAAGAAAATTGTTGGGATGAAAATTTCCGTATCACAGAATATGCAGATTTTTCAACTACAGTTCAAGTGGTTTGTACAATTCCAGTTTTATTTTCATATTGGGCTAAACCTGCTGATTGTTTGGAATCTTCCAAGTTTTTAAATGACCATATCGCTGATTTAGTTGCTCGTTACCCAAAAAATTACATCGGTTTAGGAACGATCCCTATGCAAGATGTTGATACTGCAATTCAAGAATTAAGAAGATGTAAAGAGATTGGATTGGTTGGAGTTCAAATTGGTAGTAACATCAACGACAAAAACCTAGGCGAACCAGAGTTCTTCCCGATTTTTGAAGCTATGCAAGAATTGGATATGGCTGTGATGATCCACCCTTGGCAAATGATGGGAGAAGATAGCATGCGTAAATATTGGTTACCTTGGTTAGTAGGAATGCCTGCTGAAACTTCTCGTGCTGCTTGTTCTATGGTTTTCAGTGGATTGTTTGATAAATTACCCAATTTAAGAGTTTGTTTCTCACACGCTGGTGGTTCTTTTTTACCAACAATTGGTCGTATTGAACACGGTTTTAATTGTCGCCCAGATTTAGTTGCGATAGACAATCCTAACAATCCTAGAAATTATATCGGAAAATTTTGGGTTGATAGTATCACACACGACATCGATTTCTTGAAGTATATCTTAAAAATGCAAGGAAGTAAAAAAATCTGTTTTGGTACAGATTATCCTTTCCCTTTAGGAGATTTAGAAATTGGAAAATTCATTGAAGACAGCGACCTATCAAAAGACGTACAAGAAGATTTATTTCACAACGCTACCTTAGAATGGTTGAAATTAGAGAAAAATCAGTTTATCTAAAATGAGAGCAAAAACAATCGAATTAATGGCTCCCGCTGGGAATTTCGAATCATTACAATCAGCGATTCAAGCCGGAGCAAATTCAGTATATTTTGGAGTAGAGCAACTCAATATGAGAACGAAATCTACGCACAATTTTACCCTAGAAGATTTACCAGAAATTGTACGTCGTTGTTCAGAAAATAATGTCAAGAGTTACCTAACACTTAATACTATTCTTTACGATCATGACATACAATTAATGAAACGCATAGTAGATACAGCTAAAGAAGCAGGTATTAGTGCTGTTATAGCTTCTGATCACGCTGTATTGAATTACGCTAAAAAAATTGGTCAAACGGTACATATTTCCACACAATGTAATATCACAAACATTGATTCAGTTGAATTTTACGCAAATTTTGCTGACGTGATGGTACTTTCTAGAGAATTAAGTTTACTTCAAGTTGAAACTATTAATAAAGAAATTCAACGCAGAGAAATCACAGGCCCTTCTGGAGAATTAATAAGAACAGAAATTTTTGGACACGGAGCCTTGTGTATGGCTGTTTCAGGAAAATGTTATTTGAGCCTACATAGCAATTATTCTTCTGCTAATAGAGGTGCTTGTGTTCAAAATTGTCGCAAAAGCTATATTGTAACCGACAAGGACACAGGATATGAGTTGGAAGTAGATAATGAATACATCATGTCTGCAAAAGATTTATGTACAATTGATTTCCTTGACAAAATAATTGATGCTGGTGTTTCTGTTTTAAAGATTGAAGGAAGAGGTAGAAGTGCTGATTATGTTTATATTACTACTAAATGTTATAGAGAAGCGATTGATTCTATCTTAGACGAAACGTATTCTCAAGAAAAAGTAACTGAGTGGAAAGAACAACTTGCAACAGTTTTTAATCGTGGATTTTGGGATGGCTATTATCTAGGAAAATTAATGGGGGAATGGAACGATTCCGATGGTTCCAAAGCAACAAAGCGAAAAGTCTATGTAGCAAAAGGGAAAAAATTCTATGACGAAGTAGGTGCTGGTGAATTTTTGATGGAAGCTCAAGATTTAAAAGTCGGTGATGAAATTTGTATTACTGGCCCTACAACAGGAATTATCTTCTCAACAATCACAGAAATGAGGGAAGATAACAAACCGGTAGATGTAGTAAAACGAGGCACCTTGTTCACAATCAAAACACCAGAAAAAATTAGACCTTCTGATAAACTTTATAAACTAGTTGAAGCTTAATTATGGTTAGGATTACTCAATTAAGAGCTAAATGTATTGGTTGTAACGCTTGCGTTGAAGCTGATAAATACCGTTGGAGAGTTTCTAAAAAAGACGGTAAATGTACATTAATTGGAGGGAAGGAAAAAAAAGGTTGGTATTCTGTATTAGTTGACGATGATGAATTGGAAGCTAATCTTATTGCAAGCAATCATTGTCCTGTAAATATAATAAAAGTAGAAAGGGTCTGAAATCAGACCCTTTTTTATTCATTTCTTAACTCTCCACGTTTGATTGTATCAGTTGGCAACACTTCCGGAGAACTATTATCCTTTTGAACGGGAGCGTATTGAGAATTTTGTATTTTCTTTTGAGCTCCATTAAAATTATCTTGTACAACAGGTTTAGTACTTTTAGATGAATTAGAATTAGTTTTCGAGTTTTCTTTGGGAGTTGAACAAGAAAAGCTAAAAAAAATAAATAACAAAAGAGAAAATCTCATTATTCAGCAAATAAAGATTCTACGTATTCTTCACGATTAAACAATTGTAAATCATTAATACCCTCACCTACACCGATATACTTTACAGGGATTTTCATTTGATCAGATATCCCTATAACAACACCTCCTTTCGCGGTACCATCTAGTTTAGTGATAGCTAAAGCATTAATATTTGTGGCTGCTGAGAACTGTTTCGCTTGTTCAAAAGCATTTTGTCCAGTAGACCCGTCTAATACTAATAAAACTTCATGTGGTGCACCAGGAATGACTTTTTCCATCACTCTACGTATTTTGGAAAGCTCATTCATTAAGTTTACTTTATTATGCAAACGACCAGCTGTATCTATAATTACAACATCCGCACCCTGAGCTTTAGCAGATGAAAGTGCATCAAATGCAACTGAAGCAGGATCAGCTCCCATTCCTTGTTGAACGATTGGTACACCTACTCGATCAGCCCATATTATTAATTGATCTACTGCAGCAGCTCTAAAAGTATCTGCAGCACCTAGTACAACTTTTTTACCTTCATCTCTTAGATGATGAGCAAGCTTTCCGATTGTAGTAGTTTTCCCTACCCCATTTACACCAACTACCATGATCACATATGGATCACCGTTTTGTTTTGCATACGTAAAACCTGAAATGTCATTTGAATTATTTTCAGAAAGTAAACCTGCTATCTCTTCTTTTAATACACGATTTAATTCAGAAGTCCCTAAAAATTTATCTTTGGCAACTCTATCTTCTATACGTTCTATAATTTTCAAAGTAGTTTCAACACCGACATCAGAAGTAATTAGAATTTCTTCTAAATTATCTAATACCTCATCATCTACCTTAGATTTACCAACGATTGTACGTGCTATTTTAGAGAAAAAACTTTGTTTTGTTTTCTCAAGCCCTTTATCTAGGGTCTCTTTTTTCTCTTTTGAAAATAAACCAAAAAATGCCATATCTGTTAAAATAGAAAAAGCTTCCCACAAGAGGAAGCTCTATCAATCAATACTTTATAGTTGAATTAGTTTTTTGCAAACCATTCTTTTACTTTATCGTTGTGAACGATTTCTTCTTTGAATGTGTAAGCATTAGTCTTGTCAGACTTAACCATTTTAATCACTTTTGTGTGCTCTTTACCACCACCTTTTTGTAGTGACGCTACTACTTTCTTTGCCATCTTTCAGCGAATTATTTAATTTCTTTATGAACTGTATATCTTTTTAAGATAGGATTGTACTTTTTAATTTCCAATCTATCTGGAGTATTTTTACGATTCTTAGTCGTAATATAACGAGATGTACCAGCAGCACCTGATTGTTTGTGTTCTGTACACTCAAGAATTACTTGAATTCTATTACCTTTTGCTTTCTTTGCCATTTTCTTTTCTTTTTTTATGCCATTTCACAATGGGCGAGTAGTTTATTTAAGATATCCTTTTTCACGAGCTTCTTTCACTACTGCTGTAATCCCTTTCTTATTGATAGTTCTTAAAGCAGAAGTTGAAATTTTCAACGTTACATAGCTATCTTCTTCAGGAAGATAAAACTTCTTTGAAATCAAGTTTGGGTAGAACTTGCGTTTTGTTTTTCTGTTAGAGTGAGAAACATTGTTTCCTACCATTACTGACTTACCCGTTAATTGACAAACTCGTGACATCTTATTAATTTTTTTTAAACTAATTCTAAAAGCGAGTGCAAAGAAAACAATAATTTCCTGAACTCACAAGTAAATATTAAATTTTTATGCGATTTTTTCCAAAATGGTCAATCGGAGAAAATTCAATGCTGCAAATATAGTCATTTGTATGTTTCGCTCTCGATTATCTCCTAATTTTATTTTTTTTGTTTTTACATTGTCATTCGAAGCAATCGCCATCCACACAGTTCCAACAGGTTTATCTTCTGTACCACCATCCGGTCCTGCTATTCCTGATATTGAAACACAATAGTCCACACCTAACTCTCCCTTACCTCCAACAGCCATTTCTACCACAGTTTCTTCACTTACAGCACCATATTTTTCTAAGGTTTCTGTTTTAACATGCGATAGCTTCGTCTTCAAATCATACGAATAAGTCACCAAAGCACCTTCGAAATACGCACTCGAACCCGGCACACTCACAATAGCATTAGCAACACCACCACCTGTACAACTCTCAACTGTTCCTATTTTTAAACTATGCTTTAAAGCCAATCTAGAAATCACCATAGCTAAGGTATCCTCTCCCCACCCATAAACAAACTGAGGAAATCTATCACACACCTCTTGCAAATAAGATTCAACCTTATCCTCATCCCCTTCTGCACGATACGACGAAACTCGCAATTTAACCATACCTGGTGAAGGTAAATAAGCTAACGACAACCCATCCTTCTCCAATCTTTCTTCCCAGTCACTTAACTCTTGTGCTAAAAAAGACTCGCCAATACCTGTAGTTAATAAGGTTTTATGATACAATCCTTTCACATTGAAAAAGGCTTTAATTTTCTCAAAACCATATTCATTCATAATCCCTTTCATCTCATAAGGAACCCCAGGCATACTAATCAAAACTCGCCCTCCCTTTTCAAACCACATCCCTGAAGCGGTACCATGATTATTGATTAACACATGACAATTCTCTGGAAGAGCTGCTTGCTGTCTGTTTACCTCTAAAATTTCCCTACCCCTCCTTGTAAAAAACGACTCTACCTTATGCAATACCTCTTGATTCATAACCAACTTCGTATCAAAATACTTCACCAAAGTATGCTTTGTAATATCATCTTTTGTAGGACCTAATCCCCCCGTAACAATAACTAATTCCGCTCTCTCGAAAGCAACATCAATCGCTCCAATAATATCACTTTCACCATCAGATATAGTCGTCACCCATTTAACACGCACCCCTAACAATGACAACTCTTGCCCCAACCAAGACGCATTCGTATTAATAGTCTGTCCTATAAGTAATTCATCACCTATCGAAATCAATTCTGCTAACATATCTCTATTTTTTCATAAAAATATTGTAAGTTTGAATACAAACCACAAATACTTTAAAATGATTTCTAAAATTATAATTACCAGCTTTTCCTTATTATCTGTAAGCATTCCTTTCATTCATAAAAATGAAACAACACCAAAAACTGAAATTTCACAAAAAATACCAGGTAAAGAAGATATTATCAATGGCTTAAAAGGCGCATTAAACATCGGTATTGAAAACGCAGTTAAAACTTGCACTGTTAAAGATGGGTTTTGGAATAACAACCTAATTAAATTACCATTCCCACAAGATGCAATTGCAGTAAAAAACACCGCTGAACAATTTATGCTTCACAGCCAAGTTCAAAAGTTTGAAAACACCTTAAATAAAGCAGCAGAGGAAGCAAGCAAAGAAGCACTACCGATTTTTATAAACGCAATCAAAAACATGACAATAAATGATGGTATGTCAATTCTAAACGGAGGCGATGGTTCTGCAACAAGATTTTTACAAACAAACACAACCAATCAATTAACTACAGCCTTTAAACCTAAAGTACAAAAAGCAATTGATCAAGTACAACTTACTAAATATTGGAAACCACTTATTTCTAACTACAATAAAAAGAATTTATTTACAGGCGGCAAAGACATAAATCCAGATTTAACAAGCTATGTGACAGAAAAAGCGATAAGCGGACTTTTTAAGTTAGTTGAAATCGAGGAAAACAAAATAAGAAAAGACCCAAATACAGCTTTACAAAACGTAAAAAACGCAAGCACTCAAATTGTAAAAGATGTTTTCGGAACTTTAATAAAAAAATAAAACTAACCAGCTACACCTTTAATAAAATCAGAAACTAAATAAGCTAACGTTTTCCCAACAACCACATCTTCTCTGGCATGTAAGGGCGCGCCTTCTGGTAAATGCAAATATGCAACTTGCTTTTCTTCCGATAAGCGAATTATATATCTTCTTGCATCCTCCACTGTAATACCCGAAAACGAGTATGCACTAGATGGCATCCCTTTAATCGCATCCATATCCAATTCCACACCAAAACGACTACCTTTATTTTTCAAAACAAACCTATTTACATCAGATAGTAAATCACCACTTCCTTTTATGTAATCATCAAAGAAAGTGAAATCACAACCATCCTTTTCCATCCTAACTAACATCTCTTCACTATTATACGATTGATGCAAACCCAAAACATTATAATAGTTCAAACTACCTTCATGTTTTGCATATGAAAAAGAATTACCACTATGCCTACCCTCTAACAACCTATAATCGGCATGAGGATCACAATTCAACACATTCAACGCTACAGAATTAACTTTATAAAAAGCAGATATTAAAGGATATGCATTATTATGCCCACCACCTACAAGAATTGGAATAAACCCTTTTTCATAAATCTCTTCCAAATGAGATATTAATATGTTATCCAATTCTTGAACAACCTTTCTTTTTTGATCTATCTCCTCAGGTGAATTGACAGTGAAAATTCCATAAACCAAAACCTGATCACCTGTTAAAAATCGATTTGATTGAATATTTAAAAAACGTGCTAAAAAAGAAGTAAAGCCATTTACCGAACCAGCAAAACCCAAGTTAGCCTGAGGGCCAACATCTTCACAAACACCCAACACTACAAACTTCCCTTGAAACAACTCAAAATCATCGTAGGAACTCACACACTCCCCTAATTTTACTTCCCCCCCCCTAAACGAAATCAACTTATTAATATAATCCTTATCGATCTTTTCAAATAAAACCATACCTCATTCAAATTTAAACTTGATGTTTTTTCATTAATTCAACAAAATCTTCAGGAGGAGATATAGGCCTCATATTTTCTTTTGATACAAAAACTAACGTAGTTGTAGCATTTGAAATTACCTTACCACTTTCATTCTGAATCTCATATTCGAAATATAACCTTGGACCTTTTAAACCAACAATCTTTGTAGTTATCAACAATAGATCATCATAATATGCAGGAGCAAAATATCTCACGCTAAAATCAAGCACCGGCAACATAACCCCGGATTCCTCCATAGCTTTATAACTCATACCGAAGGCACGCAAAGCCTCTACTCTTCCAACCTCAAAGTATTGAGCATAATTACCATAATAACAATACCCCATTTGATCAGTCTCACCATAACGAACTCGCAACGAAGTTGTTTGAATAAAAAATAATTTCATCATACCTGTTTTCAGCCTTAAAAAAAGAGTTATTCTTTTCAACAAAAATAACTATTCTAATTTCTAATCGTAAACTACAATTTTAACATTGTTTATTTATTCCACAAAAAGTCCAAACAAAACACATGAAGTAAAAAAAAAATAAAAATCAATAGCAAATCCATTTTTTTTTAAACTAAATAATCACAATCTTTGTATCACAAGATAGGAATAAAAAACAAAACATTATCAATCAACAGATTATAAAGATAAAAAAGTTTTAAACACCTATCCTTAATAACTACTTAACTAAAACTATGGAAAAAGATCACGTTGAAGCTTGGGGAAACTGTTTGAAAGTTATTAAAGATAACATTGCTTTAAATTCATACAAAACTTGGTTCGAACCAATCGTTCCAATTAAGTTGGAAAATAACATTCTAACAATACAGGTACCTTCACATTTTTTCTACGAATGGTTAGAAGAACATTATATTGTTCTTTTGAAAAAAGTTATTAAACGTGTAATCGGAAACGAAGGTAGATTGGAATATAGTATTGTTATGGAAAACAATAACAAGAATGCCACTCCTTCTGTGATAAAATTACCTACATCAAATAACGGAAATATTCAAAATAGCCCAGTTACAGTTCCATTACACGCTGGTGAAAGTCAAATCAGAAATCCATTTATAATCCCTGGATTAAAAAAGGTTAACGTTGATTCAAACCTAAATCCTGCTTATTCATTTGAGAATTTTGTAGAAGGAGACTGTAATCGTTTAGCTAGATCTGCAGGATATGCAGTTGCTAACAAACCTGGTGGAACTGCATTCAATCCATTATTAATATACGGAGGTGTTGGATTAGGAAAAACACATTTAGCACACGCAATCGGAATTAGTATAAAAGAAAAATTCCCCAATAAAACTGTGCTTTATGTAGGATCTGAAAAGTTTGCTCATCAATTCATTGATGCATTAAAGCAAAACACAGTAAATGATTTTATTCATTTCTACCAAATGGTTGATGTTTTAATCATTGATGACGTTCAGTTTTTCGCAGGAAAAACCAAAACTATGGATGTTTTCTTCTCTGTGTTCAATCACTTACACCAAAACGGAAAACAAATTATTTTAACATCTGACAAACCACCTGTTGAAATGCAAGATATGGAACAACGTCTATTATCTCGATTTAAATGGGGATTATCAGCCGACTTAACACCACCTGATTTAGAAACAAGAATCGCCATTCTTCAAAAGAAAATGTATGGTAATGGTATTGAACTTCCAGACGAAGTTGTTGAATACCTTGCATACAGCATCAACACAAACATCCGTGAAATGGAAGGTGCTTGGACGTCACTTTTAGCACAAGCATCATTAAACAAAAAAGCGATCACATTAGATTTAGCGAAACAAATGATTGATAAATTCGTGAAAAATACCTCTAGAGAAATATCAATCGACTACATACAAAAAGTTGTTTGTGATTACTTTAATTTACCAATGGAAATTCTAAAATCCAAAACAAGAAAACGCGAAGTAGTACAAGCTAGACAGATTTCTATGTACTTTGCTAAAAAAATGACCAAATCTTCTCTTGCAAGTATTGGAGCTCATTGCGGAGGAAAAGATCACGCTACTGTACTTCACGCATGTAGAACAGTGATGAATTTAGCAGACACAGACAAACAATTCAAAGTATATCTAGCTGATTTAGAAAAGAAATTATCAGTACAATAACACCTTAAACCACCTTCGGGTGGTTTTCTTTTTTTATAAAAAATCATTGATTTCAAATTTTACATATAGAACATTAGAAAACTTATCCGAGGGACTTTACAAGGAAAAAGGCTCCAAATTTATAGCATACGCATGTCAATGCAACAGTGAAAATGAAGCTAAAGAATTGTTAAATCTATGGAAAAAAGAGCATCATCAAGCTAGACACCTATGTTACGCATATCGATTTGGAGTTAATCATTTTACCACTAGAGCAAATGATGATGGAGAACCATCCAATAGCGCCGGCGCTCCAATTTTAGGACAAATTCAATCTTACGAGTTAACCAATACCTTAATAGGTGTCGTTAGATACTTTGGTGGAACAAAACTTGGCGTAGGAGGATTAATAACAGCATATAAATCAGCAGCTAAAGAAGCAATAGAAAACGGAAATATTATCACAAAAGAACTACAAACACAGATTGAACTTAATTTTCCGTACGAAAAGTTACCACAAATTATGACCGTTGTGAAAAATCAAAGTTTACAAGTGATAAACCAAGATTTTCAGCTTCATTGTAAGCTACAAATTAATTTCCCGAAAAAAAATGAAAATGAAATCTTAAACATTTTCAAAAATATACCACTTATAGAAATATCAATTGATTAAATCCCCCTACATGAAACTTTTAAAAAAATTAACATCTATACAAGGCGCATCAAGCGATGAAGGAATAATCAAAAACTTTCTTTTAAAATACATAAAAGAAAACCAAGAAAATTGGAAAAATATACCAACTATTATTGAAGGAGAAGAATTTCACGATAATATCATTTTAATCTTTGGAAAACCCAGAACTGCAATATACGCACACATTGACACTATAGGATTTTCAGTATCCTATGAAAATCAATTAGTAAAAATTGGAGGACCCGATTTAATTGACGGAACACCACTTGTCGGAAGAGATTCTATTGGAAAAATCGAAACCGAATTAATGATTATAGAACAAGAAAATGATCGACCAATAATTAAATGTGTATACCCTAGAACAATAGAAAGAGGTACAATTTTAACATACAAACCTAATTTTAGAGAAACAGAAACCACTATCCAGTCTCCTTATTTAGATAATAGACTTGGCGTTTGGGCAGCACTGAAAATAGCAGAAACACTAAAAGATGGAGCAATCGTATTTAGCACTTACGAAGAACATGGAGGAAACAGTGTTGGGTTCATATCAAAATATTTATTCAAAAAACATCACATCAAACATGCACTCATCTGTGACATCACCTGGTTAACAGAACATGTAACACCAGGAAAAGGAGTTGTGATATCTTTACGAGATAGCATGCTACCAAGAAAGTCCTTCTTAGAAAAGATTAAAAAATTAGCTAATAAATCTGGAATTGATTTTCAACTTGAGGTTGAAAGCGCAGGAGGAAGCGATGGAAGTACTATTCAAAAATCTGAACTTTTAATTGATTGGTGTTTTATTGGCGCAGGAGAAGACAATGTCCACACATGTGATGAAATTGTTTCGAAATACGATATCATGTGCATGGTTGAAATGTATCGCTTTTTAATGAAAAAACTTTAAATCAATTTAACATAATCTATCTACCATATTTTATACATAGAATTCAAAACTCAAAGTAGGTCGTAAAAAATCATTTAAAAAACACACCCAAAAAACACACATTAATCTTAATATAAACTGACTTAAGTCATTCTAAAAACATTGCATTGGTTTTAACTTAGTAGTATAATCAAACTTAAGAACCACTATGGAAAAACATGACTTAAACCACGAATTCCCAGAATTAATTAATAAAATTCACGAATTCAAAACAACAAATAATCACTTCAAAAAATTATTTGATGAATATCATGAAATAAACAATGATATTCATAGAATTGAAACTGGTGCAGAAGCAACAACTGATGAAGTATTGAATGAATTAAGAATTAAAAGAGTTCACTTAAAGGATGAACTATACGGCATCTTAACAAAAAACTAAAAAAGGAGGGTTAACCCTCCTTTTTCTATATGAATTCTGACAATTCAAGCCATCTTTCAGTTTTTTCATCAATTTTTTGTACAATAGCAGACAACTCATTACCTGCCTCCATTATTTCTTGATTTGATTTAGTTCCATCAGACAAAATAAAAGTCAAATTTTCTTTTTTGATTTCTAATTCCGCCAATTCTTTTTCCAATAAATCAAATTCACTTTTTTCCTTAAACGAAAGTTTTCTCTTTTCAACCTTTTGTTTATCTAAATGTTTATCAATCACAATATCAGATGGGAGATCTTTAATGGTCGTAACTTTTGGTTCCTTATCCGAACTCAACAAATCTTTTCTATATTCTGTGTAATTTCCGACTAAATCTTTAATCTTACCCTGACCTTGAAATACAAATAAATGATCAACCATTTTATCCATAAAATATCGATCATGAGAAACAACTACCAAACACCCTTCAAAAGAACGCAAATAATCCTCTAACACACTCATTACAAATATGTCTAAATCATTAGTTGGCTCATCTAGAATTAAAAAATTCGGGTTTTTCATTAAAACAGTCATCAATTTCAATCTTCTCTTCTCACCACCACTAAGCTTATGCACAAAATGATAATGCATATCTCTAGGAAACAAGAACTTCTCTAAGAATTGAGCTGCAGACATTTGCCTACCTTTTTCAAGAGGAATATATTCAGCAATATCACGAATTACATCAATTACTTTTTTATCATCCGGAACTTTTATCAACTCTTGATTATAGTATCCAAACACAACTGTTTCCCCAACAACTACAGAACCCGAATCTACTGGTTCTAAACCTT
>JBILUY010000199.1:0-4761 GCA_044370735.1 Crocinitomicaceae bacterium
ATATAAAATTCATATTTATCATATCGGCTTTTATAACCTACATAATTGATGTCGTCTATAGCTGCAATACTATATTTAACATAGGTTTTAAAAAAATCACTTGTATCTTTTTGATATTGTTTTTGTACATCCATTTTGAATGTATCAAGTTTTTGTGAGAAGATAGGTGTAGTAAGATTTTGTCGTTTATAGTTTGAGCTCATGAAGTTATTCACCCAACGATCAAACAATAAAATTTTTACATTTAAATCATTGGTATCTAAATCTATAAATGATATTTCAATTTCGTTTCCGGTAGGGTTGTATGCATTGTAAAGGTCTCTTTCTGGTAGGAAGACGGTATAAGATTTAGTAGGTTCCGCATATATAAAACCTTGATTTTTATTCGATTTTATAAGTACTTTTTGTGTTTTGTTTATAATAAATTTAGCTGTAAATGTACTGTCTTCTTTTACTATGGCTTCTGTTAAAACAGTATCTCGATCAGAAATGAAATCTTGAATTCCTAATATTTGTACTTTTTTGCCAATGTAAGAAGGAGCAATCCCTTTTATTTCAACTTGTTGTGAATGTAAAGTTGAGATACAAAGAAAACAAAATATAGCCGTTAAAAATCTCATAGTAAAGATGATAGATAAGAGACAAAAGGAGAGATATCCCCATTGTTTCGAGCGATTTCACGTACGATTGTAGCGTTGATTGGCGCTACGGAAGGTTCTGTCATAAAGAAAACCGTTTCAATCCCAGAAAGTTGTAAGTTCATTTGAGCAATCGCTTTTTCGTATTCGAAATCTTTGGTGTCTCGTAAACCTCTCAAAATGTAAGCTGCTTGAACGTCTTTACAAAATTCGATCGTTAATTTTTGATACGTTTGAACTTTGATTTTGTCAGTGAAGCTATATATTTCAGTAATGTGCTTTAAACGTTTTTCCGTTTCGAAATAATAACTTTTACTACTATTTATCCCGATACCAATAATGATTTTATCAAACAATGGAAGTGCTTTTTCGATAACACTTTCATGTCCTTTCGTAAAAGGATCAAACGAACCAGGGAATAAAGCAATTTTTTCCATATTGTCTATAACGTAGAATTAGTTGTTTTCGTCTGTTGAATTGTGTAAAAATGAAAAATGTACATTTCCATATACTTTTTCTTTTTCAAAAGTTGGGTATTCACTAAAACTTGTCTTGTTACCATGTTCTACAACAAGTAAACCATTTTCTTTAAGCAAACATCTTTCAAAAATGGTATTAACTAGTTCGTGGTAAAAGTCTACTTCGTAGGGTGGGTCAACAAAAATCAGGTCGAATTTTTTTTCCGTTTTTTTTACAAAATCTCGTACATCTGATTTAAACACTTGCATGACTTGGTCTAGTTTATGTTCTTTAATCATGGAATTGATAAATCGAACACAATTGTAATTTTGCTCAACGGATGTAATACGTCCCGCTTCACGAGATGCAAATTCATAGGAAATATTACCTGTACCGGCACACAAATCAAGAATGTCTAAATCGTATAACGAAACACTATTTTCAAGTACATTAAATAATCCTTCTTTAGCGAAGTCTGTAGTTGGTCTTGAAGGAAAATTTTTAGGGGGTGAAAATCTTCTTGATTTTAAAAATCCTCTGATTATACGCACGCGATTTGAAATTTAGTAAGTGAATGGTTGTCTGTTTCTAGGGTGATTGAAGCAAAATCTTTTACCATCTTCCATTTTGATTGAAAGGAGGTTAGTATTGTTTCATCTGCTTCTTTCGATTCAAAAATATGTAGGTTACCTTCTTGAAAATTACAATTGTTGTGTTGCAATGCAAGAGAGGTAAAATAGATAATATCGTTTTCGTTGATGTAATCGTAAGCATTCGCCACGATGAGGTGTTTGTCTTTAAACAATGCTAAATCGATGTGATTTTTGTAAATGCTTAAAAATAGGGTAGGTGCAGTTGTGTTAACAGTTATTCCTCGTAATACGTGTGCAAAGGCGTGTTGTATCGTGATGCGTGGAAAATGTTTCACAAACAAGGGAGTAACCCAATTAGGTATACTGTATAACACGCTGATTGCATATTCGTTAATCGTATTTTGTTCTATACTACTCAAAGGATTAATTACTGTAGTACATTGGTTGAATATTGTTTCTACCGAAGCACTTTTAACTATGGAAGTTGGTGCTAAAGTGTAATTTGCATCAATCCAAGAAAGGGTATAATCTGCGTAATTGTTTTGGAAAGTAATCGTATCCAATATTTTTTCTACCTGTGATTCAAGGCTCGTCGAGGTACTTTTTTGAATTTCTTCAAAGTGAAGCGTTTTTACCTCTTTACCTTGTATTTCAGCAATATGTAATGCGTTTTCAGAAAGTTCAAAAGCGAGATGAGTATTGCTGTGTATCATTGTTTTTTGCGAATGGTAACAGTAACAAATTTAATGTTTTTAAATGTAACTGAACAATATAACAAATGAGTATCTTTGAATTTATAGGGGAAAATCGTGTTTGAAGAACTAAAATATACCTTAGGGCGTCATTTTCAAATGATTCCGACTTCGCAACAAGCCGAAGCGATTGACACCTTGTGTGATTTTACTTTTTCGAAAGATCGTTACCCTTTGTTTGTATTGAGTGGATATGCGGGTACAGGTAAAACCACACTTGTCGGGGCTTATATTAAAGCCCTTACTGAAATGCAAATTAAAACAGGATTGCTTGCTCCAACAGGTCGTGCTGCAAAAGTTCTTTCCTCTAAATCAGGCAAACAAGTATTGACCATTCATAAAAAGATTTACCGAAAACGTGTAATGGCAGGAGGTAGAGTGCAATTGGAACTGGCGCCTAATTTGCACAAGAATATGGTTTTTATAGTGGATGAAGCCTCGATGATTGGTGAGTATTCGATGTCTTCTGATGGTGGTATTCAATCGCGTAATTTATTGGAAGATGTTTTTGAATATGTGTTTTCTGGTGAAGGATGTCGTTTGGTATTTATCGGTGATGAAGGTCAGTTGCCACCGGTTGGTAGTGATTATTCCCCCGCGTTGGATAAACGTTTTTTATCACAGACTTTTTTTGGAGTAAAATTATTTGAAGCTCGACTTACCGAGGTGGTGCGTCAGTCTTTGGATTCTGATATTTTATTGAATGCGTTTAATATTCGGAACTACGAAGGATATGCTTTTCCAAAAATTGAAACCCACAAAGGAGGAGATGTAGAAGTGATTTTCGGAGATCAATTACAAGATGCGCTTGAAAAAGCTTATAGTGATTACGGATATGATGATGTGGCAGTTATCACGAAGTCGAACAAACGAACCAATCTTTATAATCAACAAATTCGTAGTCGAATTTTATATCACGAAGAAGATATTAATGGAGGAGATCGCTTGATGGTTGTTCGAAACAATTATTTCTGGTTGGATGAAAATTCGGAAGCAGGATTTATTGCCAATGGAGAAATGCTCAAACTCAATCGCATTGTTGCTCGAGAACATTTATATGGGTTTGATTTTGTGCGTGCTCGAGTTGAATTAATCGACTATCCTTCCATCGGTGATTTCGAAACCATTTTATTAATCAATACCTTACATACAGAAACTTCTTCCTTGCCTCGTGAAAAAATGAAAGAATTGTTTTTTGCCATTGAGGAAGATTATATGGATGAAAAAAACAAACGCAAACGCTACGAAATGATTTCGAAAGATCCCTATTTTAATGCTTTACAAGTTAAATATGCGTATGCTTTCACGTGTCATAAATCACAAGGTGGACAATGGCCTGTTGTTTTTTTAGACCACGATTATTTGATAGATGAAATGGTAGATGCTTCTTTTTTACGCTGGTTATATACTGGTTTCACACGTGCAAGCGAGAAATTGTATTTGGTGAATTTTCACAAAGAATTTTTTAAGGAATATTAATCAAATAATATACATGATCTGTTTGACAACCAAATTATCTCTTTTTGATTTATTGAGATTGTTCTTGTATTTGCGTTTTTTGAAATACGGTCGTTTAATTTAATATTTTGAGGGTTATTTTGTCAAAATTAATTGAAGTACAATTACCTTCAAACTCTTTTTCAAATAATTGTTTCTTTTTTGATTCAATAAATTCACATTTATTTATTGTATCTATCTGAATTGCTTTTGCGTAATGAATTATTCCACAACTTGACATTGATGAAAAAATTAGAAATAAGTGAAATATTCTATTCATAGTTTTTTTTCAAATATAAGATTTTATTATTCTATAATTTCATCTCATCTCCATATACTGATTTCAAAAGGAACCTATAAAGTAGGGAAAGGATATTTTCTGTAAATTGACGGAATTTATATCATTTCCGTCAATGAAGTGACGGTATTTATATAAATTCCGTCAGTTTGAGAATTTAATAATCAAGATTTTTAAAATTTTCAAAATACTTTTGATGTTTTTTTTCTCTGTAAATGGATTTGAATTCTAACTTGTATTTTGAGTTGTATTTTTTTTCAGGATTGGTGTAAAATGAAATCCAATAATCGAATAGAACTCTTCGTTCAATATTTTTAAGACTTTTAATATTTGGTTCTAGTCTAACATGGTAAATAGGAACTAGAGTGTCATTTATCCATTGATATTTTGTTCTATAATTATCCATATACCAACTTCCTGTGTGATACTCGTAAATTGTTTTATTTTTTAGGTCAATGGAGTCTAAACAACAATAATTTCCAGCAAAATGAAATGTTTGTGACTTAAAATTATATTTATAAATG
>JBILUY010000198.1:0-4761 GCA_044370735.1 Crocinitomicaceae bacterium
TGAATTTGTATTATTTTTTTTTGAGATACTCATTTACTTTTTTTTACTAGACGAATAAATGAAAATTAAGTTGTTTCGTTGAAGTTAGTAATTAATTTTTTAAAATAATCTTTTGATTTTGATAATCTTGAGCCATACCATGAAAAATAAGTCCCATCTACTAAAAAAATCCTTTTGTTATTTTTCAAGGTTGCTATTTCTTTTTTATCACTATTATTAAAAGGATAAGGTTCTGAACTTAAAAGAATTACTTCATAACCTTCTAAATCAATTAAATTAACTTCTGGATATCGAATATCATTCACACAATTTATCATCCCTAAAGTTGATAGTATTGAATAAATATAGGTGTCGGTTCCAATTGTCATATATGGGTTTTTCCAGATAAGATAAAGTACTTTAACTGGCGTAGTTATAGAACTTTTAATCATTTCAAAAATCTTGATCGTTTTATTTATAATCTCTTGTGCGACTAATTCTTTTTCAAAAATTGCTCCTAAATCTTTTATCAGATTTAAATTATCCTGTAAATTTTTAACATCAGATATATATACAGGTATTTGTGCTTTTAAAATGTTAACATCTTGTTCGATGTTTTCCTCTTTGTTTGCTATGATTAAATCTGGCTTAAGAAATACTATTTTATCAATGTTTATATTTTTAGTTCCACCAATTAGAATTGTTTGCTTTTTCAAGTAAGCAGGTTCTATACAAAATTTGGTAATTCCTACTATATCATTTTCTAAACCTAGGTCGACTAAAAGTTCAGTAATTGAGGGTACTAAACAAACAATCCTCTTAGGTACTTTATCTAAGAGGATTGAATTATTTAATTGATCAAAATATTCAGGCATTCTTATGCGAATGAGTTAATAATATCTTGTCGTGTGATTATATGGTGTTTACCGTTTTTTAATTCAACTAACACTGCAGGGGTATCTTTATCAATCAATTTAGATACTTCTTCAATTGGAGTGTTTTCATTTACAACAGGAAATGCTTTCTGCATTATCGAAGAAATTGGCGCATTTATTTTATCCGGGTTATCAATTAAAAACTGATAAGTATGTGTATCGTTTAAAGAACCTACAAATTGATCATCTTTTAATACTGGTATTTGTGAAATTGAATATTTTCTCATTTTTGCAACAGCATGTGAAATTAATTCTTCTGCATATACTGAGATTAAAGGTTCATCTTTATGCGTAGAAATTAAATCTAAAGCAACTTTACGTTCTTCTTCTAAAAACCCTCTTTCTCTCATCCAATCATCGTTGAATATTTTACCGACATATCTACTTCCATGGTCATGGAAAAGAACCACAACTACATCATCTTCCTTTAATTCATCTTTTAATTGAATTACTCCTTTAATAGCTGAACCAGCAGAGTTACCAACAAAAATACCTTCTTCTCTTGCCAATTTACGAGTGTAAATAGCAGCGTCTTTATCTGTTACTTTTTCAAATTTATCAATTACTGAAAAGTCAACATTTGCAGGTAGAATATCTTCACCAATACCTTCTGTGATATAAGGATAGATTTCGTTTTTATCGAAAATACCAGTTTCATGATATTTTTTAAATACTGAACCATAAGTGTCTATCCCCCAAATTTTAATATTTGGATTTTTTTCCTTTAAATATTTTCCAATACCTGATATAGTACCACCTGTTCCAACACCTACAACAAAATGGGTAATTTTCCCTTCAGTTTGTTCCCAAATTTCTGGACCAGTTTGTTCGTAATGTGCTTGTCTGTTTGATAAGTTATCATATTGATTAACATACCAAGAATTTGGAATTTCTTTAGCTAATCTTCTTGAAACTGAATAATATGAACGAGGATCTTCAGGTTCTACAGCTGTTGGACAAACCACAACCTCTGCTCCTACTGCTCTTAAGATATCCATTTTTTCTTTGGATTGTTTATCGTTCAAAACACAAATTAACTTATAACCTTTTATGATACATGCTAGGGCTAAACCCATTCCCGTATTACCAGATGTACCTTCGATAACCGTACCTCCAGGTTTTAAAATCCCAGCTTTTTCAGCATCTTCAATCATTTTAAGTGCCATTCTGTCTTTTACAGAGTTTCCAGGATTTGTAGTTTCTACTTTCGCTAAAACCAAAGCTTTTACATCAGTAGCTAATTTATTTATTTTGATTAATGGTGTATTACCTATCGTTTCAAGTACATTATTATAAAATTTCATAATCTATTTAATTATAATTTATTTTTTACGCGCAATATATAAGATCTCATTTTTCATTAAACGATATCTTTCAAATTGTTCTTTACTAAAATGATTTTCAGGATTATATTCCTCAACTTCAAACCCAACACTTCTTAACCAATCTGGATAATCCAACCCGAAAAGTCTTACATGATCATACTGCCAAAAATGTTTTTCTCTTTCCTCTGGACTTGTAATTGTTGGATCTTCATAGGTTGTTTGGCGATTAAAATCTTGTGGAACTTGAAAAATACCAAATCCTCCAGGTTTCATTACACGATATAATTCACTCATACATTGTTTAGCGTCGGTTACATGTTCTAATACATGATTACAGAAAACTACATCAAATCGATTTTCTTCTAACGGTATCTGATGTAAATCAAAGTGTATATCTGCGATTGGTGATTCTAAATCTCCAGTTAAATAATTGAGATTTTTTTGATTTTTAAACGTTTTATAAAAACACTGTTCAGGTGCAATATGTAAAACATTTAAATTTTCCTGTGAAAAAAAACTTGATTCATTTTTCAAATACAACCACATTAATCTGTGTCTCTCTAAAGTCAAATCATAAGGACATAATACACTTTCTCTTTGTGTTACATATCCATAAGGTAAGAATTTACTAAATGATTTTTCACAAACAGGGCATTCTACATTGTTTCCTCTATATAATATTGGAACGAATAATCGAAACACATAACTTAATCTAATTAAGATTGGTCTTGGAATTGTATTTATTACAAATTTGATGAATTTTTTCATGTTAATTTGCTCTTAACCAGTAAGAAATTAAATTGGTTTTTTCAGATGAAAAATCGGTAGAAAGTTTATATGAAGTATGTTCTAACACTCCCATTTTTGCATGTATTTCCATTAAAATTTCATCTCTAGAAATTAATAAAGTAAAGGTATCATCCTGTTTATAAGCATTGATGCTTTCCTCAACATTTGATGAGTGAATTCTAAATCCATTAATTGCTATTATTTCATCATTTACACTTAAACCAGCGTTTTCAGCTTCTGAATTAGAACGAATAGTTTTCACAATTGGGTTATCTCCACCTTTATTAAAGCTTGCGCCAAAATAATTTTTCTTTGTAACAATTGGTTCAGCTTTGATACCGATATTCGAAAAAATAGTTTTATAATCTGGAACAACTGTGTTATAAACATGATCATTTAAGAAAGAAGACATATCCTCCCCCATAAAAGCAGAGAGCGTTTCTTCAAATTCTTTTTCCGTAAAACCTCTATTTTCTTTTAAATAAAATTTACGATACAAAGTTCGCATAAAGTCATCAAGCGATTTTTCCCCATTGAATTTTGCAATGATTTTAACATCTAATAACGCACCAAGTACATGACCATTTGTATAATATGACATGGTTGTATTTGAAGAATTTTCATTCGGTCTATATCCTTTAATCCATGCATCAAAACTTGCGTGTGCTACAGGTTGAACTTTTCTTCCTTCAGTTCCTTCTAAATAATTTAATGTACTATTGAATTTTTGAAGATATTCTTGTTCAGTGATATATCCAGCTCTTCTCAATAATAGTTCATCATAATAACTAGTAAATCCTTCCATGACCCATAATAAGGTAGTGTAATTTTCTTGGTCATAGTTAAAAGGTCCTAATTCGATTGGTCTAATTCTCTTTACATTCCATAAATGAAAATACTCGTGTGCTACCAACGAAAGAAAATCTTGATATTCTTTTCCAACATACCCCCATCGACTAACACTTAAAGTTGTGGAATTCATATGTTCTAATCCTCCTTGACCATCTGTAACATTATGAATAATAAAAGTATACCTCCTATTAGGGTTACTTCCAATAACCTTATTTGCAGTTTCAACAATTTTTTTCATGTCTTTTTGAAGTTTAGAAATCTCATAATTTCCCACTCCATAAATCCCAACTGTATGTTTACAACCTGCAGCATCAAATTCAAATACTTCTTGGTTACCGATTTCAATAGGAGAATCAACTAATTCATCATAAGTCTCGTATTTATAAGTTTTTGCACCTTCATAACGGATTGAATCAGATGCTTTCACTAGAGGAGTTGTGATTGTACTAAAATCTTCATGAGGATAAATATCTAACTTACCAGCATTTTCTTTTGAACCATCCACATACATGAAAATCGAAGATCCTGAAACGAAACCGTGAGTTGCATCAAGAAAACTTGTTCTTACTGATAATTCAAAGGAGTAAACTTCATATTTTACACGGATTTGTTTTGCCCCATTGCGTTTAATCACCCAAGTGTTTTTTGCTGTTTTCGTGATAGGAAGTTTATTACTTTCTTCATCATAAGCTCTTACAAGATTTACATTTTTAGAAAATTCCCTAACCATGTATGAACCTGGAGCCCAAACAGGCATTTTGATTGTCACATTTTTTCCAGATAAGTCATCAATAGTCATCATCACCTCAAAATAATGACTTTGTGGTTTAGACATTTTTAATGAATAATCTACTCTTGCTGCTTTAGATGAAAAACCTAAA
>JBILUY010000200.1:0-4733 GCA_044370735.1 Crocinitomicaceae bacterium
AAAAGAAATATAATCGTGATGATCAATTTCGTTTATGAGCTTTTGTAATTCACTAATATCCAAAAATGGATTATCTGAGCAAATACGTATAATTTTTTTTATGCCATTTTGTTTTGCACATTGTAAAAATCGATCTAATACATTTTCTTCATCCCCTCTAAATATAAATACCTTTTTATCTAAAGCTATTTTCTCAATAATATCATCATTAGAATTAGTGGATGTTACAACGTATATAGGTATGTTAATTTTATTTTTTATTCGATCAATTATCAATTCTAGACAATTATAATCTTGAAAAAAAGGCATAATTATTTTATTCGGTAATCTTGTAGAACCGGTTCTTGCTTGTATAAATATGCCTATATCCTTCATTTCAATTTATAATTATAATCTTCCGTCAACATCGATTTTTAAAATCCCTTTTACATCATAAATAACTGAATTCTGATTTAAGTAATCATTCAAGTTAATTGATAAAAACTCTTTGTGCGCTACTCCAAGTATTATTGAGTCGAATTTTTTATTATCAAGTTTAGTAATTACTTTTAATTTATATTCATGCATTACTTCTTCTGGGTTAGCCCATGGATCAAATATTGTTACATTTACTCCATATGATTTTAATGCGTTAACGACATCAACTATTTTCGTATTTCTAACATCTGGACAGTTTTCTTTGAAAGTTATTCCTAACATTAGTAATTCAGAATTTAGAATTGATATCCCTTTCTTTATCATTAATTTAACAACTTGGGAAGCTACATATTCTCCCATACCATCATTCATACGTCTACCAGCAAGAATAATTTCAGGATGATATCCTTTTTCTTCTGCTTTTTGAGCTAGATAATATGGATCAACACCAATACAATGCCCTCCAACTAATCCTGGTTTAAAAGGTAAAAAATTCCATTTTGTTCCAGCTGCTGTTAAAACATCATGTGTATTAATATCTAATAAATTAAATATTTTAGCAAGTTCATTTACGAAAGCAATATTTATATCTCTTTGTGAATTTTCTATAACTTTTGCAGCTTCAGCGACTTTAATCGTTGGAGCTAAATGCGTACCTGCAATAATAACACTTTTGTATAATTCATCAACTTTTTTACCAATTTCAGGAGTAGAACCTGATGTTATTTTAAGAATTTTTTCAACTGTATGTTCTTTATCACCTGGATTTATTCTTTCTGGTGAATAACCTGCGAAGAAATCTTCATTAAATTTTAATCCACTTACTTTTTCTAAAACTGGAACACATTCTTCCTCTGTAACACCAGGATATACTGTTGATTCATAAATTACTATATCACCTTTTTTCAACACTTTACCAACAGTTTCACTTGCTTTTTGAAGTGGAGTTAGATCTGGTTTGTTGTGTTTATCTACCGGTGTTGGAACTGTTACAATATAATAGTTTGAGTCATTTATATCTTCCAATTTTGAACTACAAAAAAGCCCTTTTTCATCTGAAGATTTATTAACTAAAACAGATTTAAGCAAAGATTCTTCAACTTCTAAAGTTGTGTCTATTCCTTGATTTAATTCTTTAATTCTAGGTTCGTTAATGTCAAAACCTACAACAGGATATTTTGTAGCTAAAAGTCTTGCTAATGGTAATCCTACGTATCCTAATCCAATTACTGTAACTTTAGTTCTCATTTTTTTTCATTTTTAAAATAATCCCAATACCAATCTACTGCTTCTTTTAAACCTTTTTCAAGATTATGTGTTGGTTTGTAACCTAATATAGATTTAGCTTTATCAATTGATGCATGTGAATGTTGAATATCTCCTAATCTTTCTGGACCATGTTTAATTTCAACATCAGAAATATTTTGATCATAATTTGACAAATATTTTTTCAAAAGATTTGTCATCGTAATCAAGTCAACTCTATCTCCTACAGCTGTGTTAAATACTGTTCCAATAGCTTCTCTATTTTCTGTAGTAGCTGCAAGGTTATTCATTTGAATTACATTGTCTATATATGTAAAATCACGAGAATGTGTTCCATCACCATTTATTGTTGGAGATTCTTTACTCATTAATAATTGCGTGAATTTTGGAATTACTGCAGCGTAAGCTCCGTTTGGGTCTTGTTTTCTACCATATACATTGAAATATCTTAAACCGATTGTTTCTAAACCATAGGTTTTATAAAATACATCAGCATATAACTCGTTTACGTATTTAGTTATTGCATAGGGGGAAAGAGGCTTTCCTATTATTTCTTCTACTTTAGGTAATGATTTAGAGTCGCCGTAAGTTGAAGAACTTGCAGCATATACAAACCTTTTTACTCCACTATCTCTGGAAGCTACTAACATGTTCAAAAAACCTGATATGTTTACATCGTTAGTAGTTATAGGATCATTAATAGATCTTGGCACTGAACCTAACGCAGCTTGATGTAAAACGATTTCTACACCCTCAACTGCTTTTTTACATACCTCAATGTCTCTAATATCGCCTTTTATAAATGTGAAATTTTCATTTGTTAGTAATGGTTCAATATTTTCATATTTTCCAGTTAGTAAATTATCTAGACATTTTACCGTATTGTTATTTTTAAGTAGAGATTCACACAGGTTTGATCCTATAAATCCCGCTCCACCAGTAACTAATACAACTTTATTCTCAATCATGACTTAGTTTTAGATTTTAACCTCTTTATAATTACCAACGTTTTCTAAAAACCAATTGTAGGTTTCTCTAATACCATTTTCTAAATTAATTTTAGCTTTCCAACCTTCATTTGAAATTTTTGAAACATCCATTAATTTTCTAGGTGTTCCATCCGGTTTTGATGAATCCCAAACTATTTCTCCTTTATGACCAACAATATTCTGAATTAATAATGCTAAGTCTTTTATTGAAATATCTTCTCCTACACCTATGTTGTACAAATTATCTTTTAAATTATTCTCTAATGCATAAACTACTGCATCAGCTAAATCATTAACATGTAAAAATTCGCGTTTAGGATTTCCTGTACCCCATAATTCAACCGAAGAATGATTATTTAATTTAGCTTCGTGAAACTTACGTATCATAGCAGGAAGAACATGAGAAGTATTTAAGTCAAAATTATCATGACTTCCATAAAGGTTTGTAGGCATTAAGCTAAAATAATTTTTATTAAATTGTTTTCTGATTGCTTCACATGCTTTAACACCTGTTATTTTGGCAATTGCATACCATTCATTTGTTGGTTCTAAGGAATCTGTAAGTAAATATTCTTCTTTTAAAGGTTGAGGTGCATGCTTTGGATATATACAAGAACTTCCAAGAAAAATCAATTTGTCAACATTATTTTTTAGTGAAGTGTCAATTATATTATTTTGAATTTGAAGGTTTTCCATTAAGAATTGATACGGGAAGTTATTGTTAGCTAAAATTCCTCCAACACGAGCCGCTGCATCAATAACGATTTCAGGTCTTTCTTTTTCAAAAAAACGAATTACATCTGATTGATTTTTTAAATCTAATTCTTTAGAAGATTTACCAATAAGATTTGTATATCCTTTTTCTTCAAGATTTCTCCAAATTGCTGAGCCAACCATTCCATTATGACCTGCAATGTATATTTTACTGTTTTTGGTCATTACTTATTCAAAATAGTTGAAAGTTTGAAAATTTCCTTCTTTTAAATATTGATCTTTTTTCATGAGTTTTAAATCACTTTCCATCATGTCTTTAACCAAATCATTTAAATTGTACTCTGGAACCCAACCTAATTTTTCTTTAGCTTTTGTTGCGTCACCAATCAATAAATCTACTTCTGTTGGTCTAAAATATTTTGGATCAACACAAACAACTTCTTTCCCTAGCTCTATTTGATAATCAGGATTACTACAAGATTTTACTAAACCAACCTCATTAACTCCTTCTCCTTTGAATTCAATTTCAATTCCTACTTCATTAAATGCCATTCTAACAAATTCTCTTACTGGAGTAGTTTTGTTTGTAGCAATTACCCAATCCTCAGGTTGATCTGCTTGCAAAATCATCCACATCATTCGGACGTAATCTTTAGCATGCCCCCAATCTCTCTTTGCATCTAAATTACCAAGGTATAATTTATCTTGTAAACCTAGAGCAATTCTTGCGGCTGCACGGGTGATTTTTCTTGTAACAAAAGTTTCTCCACGGATTGGAGATTCGTGGTTAAATAAAATTCCATTACATGCATACATTCCATAGGCTTCTCTATAGTTTACAGTAATCCAAAATGCATACATCTTTGCAACTGCATAAGGACTTCTTGGGTAAAATGGAGTTTTTTCTGTTTGAGGTACTTCCTGAACTTTTCCGTATAATTCAGAAGTAGAAGCTTGATATATTCTTGTCTTTTTTTCGAGCCCCAAAAGTCTTACAGCATCTAGAATTCTTAAAGTTCCTAACCCATCTGCATTTCCGGTATATTCTGGTGTTTCAAATGAAACGGCAACGTGACTCATTGCTGCTAAATTATAAATTTCATCTGGTTGAATTTCTTGGATAAGACGAATTAAATTCGTACTATCAGTCATATCACCGTAATGTAATATAAAGTTTTTGTTTTCTAGATGGGGATCTTGGTATAAATGATCGATTCTATCCGTGTTAAATAAAGATGTTCTTCTTTTTAAACCATGAACGATATATCCTTTTTTTAAGAGAAATTCACTTAAATAAGCTCCGTCTTGACCAGTAACTCCGGTAATAAATGCAACCTTGTTCATTGA
>JBILUY010000041.1:0-16192 GCA_044370735.1 Crocinitomicaceae bacterium
TATGAATTTTAATAAAATGACATTACAAACTATTATAATATTAATAATCATCGGAATATTAGCTGGTATTATCAGCGGTTTTATTGGAGTTGGTGGAGGTATCATAATCGTTCCAGCTTTAGTTTATTTTATGGGATTAACACAACATCAAGCACAGGGAACCAGTTTATTATTAATGCTACCTCCGATAGGAATTTTAGCCGTAATGAACTATCATAAAGCAGGTCAATTAAATTGGTGGTATGGTGGAATTATCGCCGCTGCATTTGTTATAGGTGGTTACTTTGGCTCAAAATTATCTTTAAAACTTCATCCTGGAATTGTTAAATTATCATTTGGGATATTAATGGTTTATGTGGCATTTAAAATGATTATTTCAGGATATAACTCTTTGGGAAATGAATAATTTACAAGAATTAATTAATCAACGAATTGAAACTATTTTTGAGAAATTAGTTGGCTATAGAGAGCATATACACAAGCATCCTGAATTATCATATCAAGAATTTGAAACAGCCAATTTCGTAGAAGAAAAACTAATCGAAATTGGAATACAAAATATTCAAAGAATTGGACATACCGGTGTTACTGGATTAATTATTGGTAAAAATCATTCATTAAATGATGAATTCATAGGGTTAAGAGCTGACCTCGATGCACTTCCTATTCATGAAGAAAATAATGTTCCATACAAGTCATTAAACGAAGGAGTAATGCATGCGTGTGGTCATGACGTACATACAAGTATTTTATTAGGAGCTGCAGAAATTTTAAACGAAATAAAAGATCATTTACCAAATCCTGTTAAGTTAATTTTTCAACCTGGAGAAGAAAAAAATCCAGGGGGTGCCTCTATTTTAATTCAAGAAGGTATTTTAGAAAATCCAACAGTTTCAAAAATGTTTGCCTTACATGTTTTCCCTGAAATGACAGCAGGAAAAATAGGCTACAAAGCAGGATTATACATGGCTTCTTGTGATGAAATATATATAACTATTCATGGCAAAGGTGGACATGGCGCTATGCCTCATCAATGTATAGATCCAATTAGTATTGGGGCAACGTTGGTTACTACCCTACAACAAATCATAAGTAGAAATTGTGACCCTACCCTACCGTGTGTATTGTCATTTGGACACTTTGAAGCTCTAGGCGCAACCAATGTTATTCCTTCTAAAGCGATTCTGAAAGGTACTTTTAGGACTATGGATGAAAATTGGAGGAATAAAGCATTGGAATTAATAAAATCACAAACTGAATCTATCGTTCAATCTATGAATGGAACTGTTGATATTGAAATTAGTAAAGGTTATCCTTGTTTAATTAATGATATTACCCTTACAAATAAATCCAAAGATAAATTAATTGAAGTTTTAGGTAAAGAAAATGTATCCGAATTACCAATTCGAATGACTTCAGAGGATTTTGCTTTTTATTCACAAAAAATACCTGTATGCTTTATTCGTTTAGGTGTTGGAGATAAAAATAAAGAGATAAATTACGGAGTACATCACCCTAAGTTTGATATTGATAATTCTTCATTAAAAACTGGAGTAAAAGCTATTATCAATTTGACTTTAAAGTAATAAATTCTAAATTAATCTTTAAAAATAGTTACCCCTCCTTGTTTATTTAATATTGTTCCATCTTCAAATGTTCCGAACAAATTATAGAAATAAACACCATTTTCTAACTCAGTCTTATTTTTATTTGAACCATCCCATAAAAAAGTACCTGTTTTATTAGTTTCTTCAAAAACTTTATTTCCCCAACGGTTAAACACATATATATCATATGTTTTAAAAATTGAGTCAAATAGCTCAAAATTATCATTCATTCCATCAAAATTTGGAGTAAAAACATTTGGCATATCAAGATCTTTAAGAACATTTATAGACACTATCTTTTGATCAGAACAATTGTCTTTATCTGTAATTTTAAGTAGAATATTTTTTGTTCCATACTTACTATATTTCACTCCTTTTTGTTCTGAAACAAAAGAAGAATCAACCATATTTGAATCAGGGAAATTATAATTCCATTCATACTTTATAATTGGTTGTAAAGGACTTATAGATAAATCATTTAAATATAAAGTTTGCCCCAATTTAATCTCATACGATGATACTCCAAAATCTGCATTCATACCTGTTTCAGGAATCACAATTAGAGTATCTGGTTCCTCCATCAAGTATGTTACTCTACAATCTTCAAAATCTGTTAAAGTGACTGTCGGTTTGTACTTAGAGATTTCAGGATAACGGTGTTTCAAACTTACAGAATCAGGAATAATTGTTCCATCACCTAAATCCCAGCTAATTTTAGATACTTTCTCAATATTTTTTAATTCAAACTTATAATATTGACCACAAACATCACCCATTCCAGACCAAATAGGGTAACCTTTTGGACCATTTATTTTCATAAAATCAAACAATAAAGTATCATCTGTACATCCATACTGGTCTATAATTCTCAAATATGTAGAATAGACTCCAGGTTTGGTATAAATTTTTATTGGATTATTCAAGATTGATTTTGAGTTTTTTGTAAACTCCCATTTTGATGAATCAATTTTCCCTATTGATACAGATTTATTATAATAATTAGAAAATAATGGAGGGCATTTAAATTCAATTGTTTGTTCAGTTGTATCTACTAAATTTTGAAATTTATAATCAAACTTTGCTTTAGGAATCGAAACAATTATATCTCTTTCAAGTGTATCAATACATTTCTTTTTATCCAATGAAATCAAGACTAATTTATGTGATTTTGATAATTCATTTTTGGAATCATTAAATTGATAAATTATTGTGTCTTTATCTTTTCCTATAAAATCCCCGTCAATCATCCAAGTGTTTTTTACCCAGTTTTTAGTTTGGTTAAAAATTTTAAAATCAATATTATTACAAACAAATGGTTGATAATCTATTTTTGATACTGGTTTTGATAAATATACCCAAGCAGTATCAATTTTAGAGTTACAACCAAAAATATCTTTTGCTTTAAGTGTAACATAATGATAACCTGTAACATAATAAGACTCTATTTTAAAATCTTTAATATTAGAGGTGGAGTCAATTTTGTTTTTCTGTGGCAAAAACCAATAAAACTTACTATAAGGCAATGAATTACCTTGTATTTTGGACATATTTGAATACGTAATAGTACCTGGAGCACATGAAGAATCAACATCAGACTGAACGTTTGCATCAGGTATTTTTATTACTGTTAATTTTTCAATTGAACTAGTTGTACATCCAACCGAATTAATTGGATGATTTATTACATTAATCTCTCCAAAACTTTTATAAGAATAGTTTTGATTTTTTCCTTTTAAAGAGGTTCCTTCACCAGTATTAAATGAATAATCCACAAGAGGATGGTTGATGTAAGATGTACTTTTATCGGATATATTTATGCTCGAAAATTGACAAACACTATCAACATTGATGCTAAAAGAAGGTTTTACCCAAGATATATGAAAAAGCCTAGAGGTAGTATCAGTACATGAAGTAGTATGATTTGTAATTTTTTGAACGACTTTATATGTTCCAAAATCATTGTATGAATTACTTGTGGAACCTTTTGATAAAGAGAGAGGATCAATATTGCCTACAAATCCAACTTTTCCATTTCCGAAGGTCCACTCTTCGTCAATTTGATCTCCTTTTTTACCTAGTTTAGAAAGATCAATAAATTTATTATTTATGATATATGGAAGATTTATTGTATCAAAACAAAACAACAGAGTATCTGGTTCAAATTTTGCTAAAGGAGGTTTAATTCGTACAACATTATTTTTAGTAATTGAATCGGAACATCCTCTAAAATGTATATAAAACTTAACACTTACCATTCCAGTGTCTCGATTAAATGAATGAGTAATTGTCTCTCCCTTATCAGTTGTTGAATCACTAAATATCCAATTAAAGGATAATTCTGCTGAATTGTGTTTACTTTTAATTAGAGAATTATTTTGAAAGGATAATAATTTATTAGCACAACCAGATGATTGATTTGAAATAAAATCTACTTTATCAATTTTACCAACTTTTATAAATTCTTTAAACTTTTGTTCTACTACACAACCTTTACTAGTGTTAATTTTTAAAATAACATCATATAATCCCACATCAAACAATTGTATGGGAGGAGCTTGTCCTTTAAAAGTATTACCATTTGAAAATTGCCATTCCCAATCAATAATTGGATTGTTAATTTTATCATTTGATTCAGACAAATCTTCAAATTTTACAGGTAAAATTGAACAACCCGAATTGGTGTCAGATTTAATTTTCACTACTGGATTAAATACTTCTATCAAATTAATATATTCTGAGGTTCCAAAACAACCATTAGAAGATTTAGCTGATAATGTAACTGTTTTTTTACCTTCAAGTTGGTATAAGTGAGAACCTGGATCTTTCCCATTATAAATTACACCATCACCAAAATTCCAAACATAATCAGATAAACTGGCAGAATTATTTGTGAAATTAACTGAAAAACCTGGACAAATTTTAGTAGTATTTACAGAAAATATTGGTGTAGGAATTGGTTTTGATGTTACCTTGTAATATGCATGACTTTCACATTGTATACTACTATTTACAATCTTAAGATCAACAACATAACTACCAGCTTTAGGATACTCATAAAAAATTGTATCATTGTTAGCACCTACATTCCCATCTCCTAAATTCCAACTATATGAATCAACAGGCATAGTTGATTTTGCTATGAGTTTTGTCCCAACTTTCGCGCAAAACAAATCATTTCCAGAGATTGTAGCACTGAAATCATAAATTTGTACAGAATTTGTTTTGGATTGTGAAATACAACCTGGTAATTTTGAATCCATTTTTAGCAAAACATTGTACTTACCTGAAGATGAATACGTAACCGTTCCGGGCGAATATAAATTTGAAGATTGACCATTTCCAAAACTCCAAATATAATTTATACCATCAGATAATGTAGAAGTATTGACAATAGTCAGATTTGAAGGAACCTCACATTTATTTCCTTCTATTAAAAATGAGACAGATGGAGTTGGTATTACTTCAATAATTTTTGAAAATTCAAAAGATGAACCAGTTGTTGATATGATAGTTAATTCAACTTCATATTTTCCAGGATTAGTAAAAGTATGTATTGTATTTTGTTTGCCATTCAATGTAGAAATGGTTCCATCTCCAAAATCCCAATTTGATGAATTGATTGATCCTGTTGAATTATTGATAAAATTAATAGAACCTCCAACGCAAATTTTAGAAAAATTAGTTTCAAAAACTGCAGATGTTTGTGAAAAAACATTTACATTTTTAATTAATAAGAATAACAAAAGAAGTAAAATATACTTAAACATCTAAAATTGAAAATATGATAAAAATAATAAATTTCTACATATTAAGCTAATACAGAGGATAACCACTTACTACATTCATCATACGGTATCTTTTTCCTGTTTGCTAAATCTTCAATTTGATCTTCTTTGATTTTTCCTAAACCAAAATATTTAGCTTCAGGATGTCCAAAATACCATCCACTTACAGAACTTACTGGAAGCATAGCTAAGCTATCTGTTAAAGAAACTCCCGTTATTTCTGTTGCATTCAACAACTTAAACAATCCAATTTTTTCTGTGTGATCTGGACAAGCAGGATAACCTGGTGCTGGTCTAATACCCCTATAATTTTCTTTAATTAATTCTTCATTAGAAAATCTTTCTTCAGAAGCATATCCCCACAATTGTTTTCGTGTAAATTCATGTAAATATTCTGCAAATGCTTCTGCTAAACGATCTGCTAAAGCTTTTAACATTATCGCATTGTAATCATCGTGATCCTTTTCAAATTCGGCAACTTTTTCATCAATACCTAAACCTGAAGTAACTACAAAACCACCAATATAATCAATTAACCCTGATTCTTTTGTAGCAATAAAATCAGATAAAGCGATATTAGGCTGACCTTGTACTTTTTTAGTTTGTTGTCTTAACGTACGTTGTGTATAAAGTACCTTTGATCTAGTTTCATCTTCATAAATTTCGATATCATCACCAATTGAATTTGCAGGGAATAATCCAACAACTGCTTTTGCTTTTAACCAATTTTCGGCGACAATTTTTTGTAACATTGCTTGAGCATCTTTAAATAATTTTGATGCTTCATTTCCAACGATTTCATCATTTAATATCGCTGGAAATTTACCATGTAATTCCCAAGTTTGAAAAAATGGTGTCCAATCTATATACGGTAACAATGTTTCCAATGATAAATTATCAATTGTTGTCAAACCTAACTTTGTCGGTTTTACTATATCTTTTGATTCAAAATTAATTTTCAATCGATTATTACGAGCATCAGTAATATTTATTAGTTCTTTTGCAGCACGACTTTTTGCATGATGTTCTCTTAATTTAGCATAATCCGCTTTTAAATCACTTACAAACTGCTCTTTTTTAGGTCCTAATAAACTCTCTACAACAGTTACTGATCTAGAAGCATCTAAAACATGAACCGTTTGACCTTTAGTATAATTTTGTTCGATTTTAACAGCAGTATGTACTTTTGATGTTGTAGCACCACCAATCATTAATGGAATAGATAAATTTGCTCTTTCCATTTCTTTGGCAACAGTTACCATTTCATCCAATGAAGGAGTAATCAAACCACTTAAACCTATAACATCAACATTTTCACGAATAGCAGCTTCAATAATTTTTTCAGTTGGTACCATTACACCTAAATCTACCACTTCATAATTATTACATCCTAACACTACAGATACGATATTTTTACCAATATCATGTACATCTCCTTTTACAGTTGCCATTAAAATCTTTCCTGAATACGACTGTACGCCATCTTTTTCAGCTTCAATAAAAGGTAATAAATATGCAACCGCTTTTTTCATCACCCTTGCTGACTTAACAACTTGAGGTAGAAACATCTTTCCACTCCCGAATAAATCTCCAACTACATTCATCCCATCCATCAAAGGACCTTCAATCACCTCAATAGGTCTTGCAAATTGTTTACGACATTCCTCAACATCTTCATCAATAAATTCTACTATTCCTTTCACTAATGCATAAGAAAGTCGTTCATTTACTGTATTATTTCTCCAAGCTAAATCTACCTCCTTTTTCTTCCCTTCTCCCCTAACCGTTTCTGCATATTCTAAAAGTCTTTCAGTAGCATCATTTCTTCTGTTTAAAAGGACATCTTCAACATATTCCAATAACGTTTTATCAATATCATCATACACCTCAAGCATTGTAGGATTTACAATCCCCATATCCATACCATGTTGAATTGCATGATATAAAAAAGCAGAATGCATAGCCTCGCGAACTTTATCATTTCCTCTGAAAGAAAACGAAACATTTGAAACACCTCCACTTACATGTGCCCCAGGTAAATTTTCTCTAATCCATTTAGTAGCTCGAAAAAAATCAACAGCATTATTATTATGCTCTTCCATCCCTGTTGCTACCGGAAAGATATTAGGATCAAAAATTATATCTGCTTTATTAAAGCCAACTTCATTAACTAAAATATCATAAGATCTTTTGCAAATTTCGATTCTACGTTCGTAATTATCAGCCTGACCATTTTCATCAAAAGCCATCACGATGACAGCGGCACCATATCTTTTTATTTTTTTGGCTTGTTCAATAAAATTTGCTTCTCCTTCTTTTAATGAAATAGAGTTAACAACACCTTTTCCTTGAATACATTTTAAACCAGCTTCGATAATCTCCCATTTAGAACTATCTATCATTATTGGAACCCTGGCAATATCAGGTTCAGATGCAATTAAATTTAAAAATCTTACCATTGCTTCTTTCCCATCTATCATCCCTTCATCCATATTTATATCGATGATTTGTGCTCCACCTTCTACTTGATCTCTAGCAACTGCTAATGCAGACTCAAAATCTCCTTCTTTAATCATTCTTAAAAATGCACGCGAACCGGTAACATTTGTTCGTTCACCTATGTTAACAAAATTAGATTCCGGTGTAACAATTAAGGGTTCTAATCCAGATAATTTTAATGTAGATTGATTATTCATGTTCTTTATTAGGATATCGTTCTTGGTGAATATTTATTTGCTAAATCAGCAATTACTTTTATATGATCAGGAGTAGTTCCACAACATCCTCCAATAATGTTTACTAAACCTTCATCAAGAAATTCTTTTATTTGAACTCCCATCATTTCAGGTGTTTCATCATATTTACCGAATTCATTAGGTAGTCCTGCATTTGGATGCGCACTAACACCATAGGTACATTTTGAATTTAAAACTTGAAGATATGGTCTCATCATAGAAGCTCCTAAAGCACAATTCAAACCTACAGATAAAAGAGGCATATGAGAAATCGAAATCAAAAAAGCTTCAGTAGTTTGTCCTGTCAGGGTTCTTCCACTTTGATCTGTGATAGTACCTGATACCATAATAGGTAGTTGAATATTTAATTCATTATAAACTTCATCAATTGCAAATAAAGCTGCTTTTGCATTTAAGGTATCAAAAATAGTTTCAACTAATAAAATATCTACCCCTCCTTCAATTAACGCTTTTACTTGATCTTTGTAAGCTGCAACTAATTCATCAAAAGTAATAGCTCTAAATCCTGGATCATTAACATCAGGAGAAATAGATGCTGTTCTATTAGTTGGTCCAATTGAACCTGCAACGAAACGAGGTTTATCAGGATTAAGAGCAGTAAATTCATCAGCAACTTTTTTAGCTAATTTTGCACTGTGAAAATTAATATCATAAACAGCATGCTCTAAAGCATAATCAGCTTGTGCAATCCACGTACCAGAAAATGTATTTGTTTCAATAATATCTGCTCCTGCTTCAAAATATTGTCTGTGTATGTCTTCAATGATATCAGGACGTGTTAATGATAATAAATCATTATTTCCTTTTAATGAATGAGAATGATTTTCAAACCATCCCTTTCTAAAATCTTCTTCTTCTAATTTATGGCGTTGAATCATTGTTCCCATTGCACCATCTAAAACAAGAATTCTTTCTTTTAATAAATCAAAAATTTTACTCATAGGTAAGTATTAATTTTATTAGAAAGAATGGAAAACCATCACTTATCTTTACAGCATTGCTGATCGGAATTGGCACCTTTCTTTTTGAAAGTAGGTTGCCAAGGTTTCATAGGGCCAGTCCCTCCACCTTTCTAAATAAGTATATTTTAATGAACTGATACAAATATACAATACTAATTATTTATATAAAACAAAAATGGTCGGAAGTTCCGACCATTTTTGTTTAATTTTTCTTTTGTTGTTTTTCAGGATCATTTGTAGGCGCCTCCTTTTTCTTATCGTCTCTAGGGAAGTTTAGAATAAATTCAGTACGTCTATTAACATGATATTCTTCTTCTGTACAAGTAACTCCATCAACACATTTGTTTAATGGTTTTGTTTCACCATAATTTCTCACAATTAATTTATCTTTCTTAATACCATGAGAAATTAGGTAGTTGGCACAACTTTGACCACGTTGTTGTGATAACTTTTGGTTGTATTCATTTGTACCTCTACAATCAGTATGAGAACTAATTTCAACTGTTACATCTCTATTTTCTTTCAAGAATGCAACTAAAGTATCTAGTTCAGCTTTACTTTCAGGTGTTAAATTGAATTTGTTAAATTCATACAAGATATTGTCTAAACGAATTCTAGTACTATCTTGAGTTTTTCTAATTGTAAGATCTTTCTTAATTTCAGAACCTATTTCTTTTGTATTGAAAACAACTCTACCTGGGTTATATCCAAGTTTAATAGCTGTTACTTCAAACTCACTATTCTTAGGTATATTAGCAAGTATCTTACCTTCATTATCTGTTTTAACAGTTGTTACCTTTCCAGATGTTAAATCTTTAATTTCTACAGTTGCATCTGGTACTTTCTGAAAATTATCACCATCTATAACAGTTGCAAAGAAAGCAACTTGTTTTTCACTCATGACAAACTTCTTGGTAATAACTTCAGATTTTGTAAAGCCAATAGTACTAAAGACTTCTGACATTGGCATTAACTCAGGATGAGAAAATTCAAATGTATATTGTCTTTCAGGATCACCAATAAAAGTTACATGACCAGTAGGATCAGAATATAAAGTATCAATAGTTTCACCGTTTTCATTTTTTACAAAAATCGTTGCTCCTGCAACAGGTGGATTCCCAACTCCGTTTGAAACTAATTCAATTTCAACAGTGATTTTGATGTTTCTTAATGTAACCTTATAGATACGATCTATAAAATCACCTCTGTTACTTGAAAAATAACCAAGAGTATCAGTACTATCAACAATTAAAGAAAAATCATCACCATGGCTATTTAAAGGATAACCAGCATTATTTACAGTCATTACTTCTTTTTCTTGTAATTCTGCTTTAAAAATATCCAACCCTCCTAATCCAGGATGTCCATTACTGGCAAAATATAATTTACCATTTCTTTCATATGGAAACATTTCATTACCAGGTGTGTTTACTTTATCACCCGCATTTACAGGAGTACTCCATTCACCATTATCTGATTTTGTAGAATACCATATATCCAGACCACCTAATCCTCCATCTCGATTCGATGAAAACCATAATGTTTTACCATCTTTAGATAGACTAGGATGAGCTACGTAAAGAACTGGATCATTGTAAGGAAATGCTTCTTCTTTTTTCGTTAATTCATCATAGATAAAAATACCAACAGTTGTTAGATTTAACTTTTTATTTCTTTTTAAATTTTTAGTGTAATAATATAACTTATTAATACTATCATAAAAAGCTACACCATCGTGTTTTTTACCTTTGATACCTTTAATACGTTTTACTTTACCTGTAGATTTATCATATAAATATTGAGACAAAAATGCTGTGTTTTCAACTAACCAAGGTGTTTGCATTGATTTATCTCTTGATGATGTAAATGCTATACCTTTAGGATGAAATGCAGGAGAAAAATCACCTAATTCAGAATTAAATTCAGCTAAAGATACAACAGACCCTAGTGAATCATTTTTCATATCTTCTATGAAGTTAGTTTCGAAATAATGTGCAATTTCAACTTTTCTTGGGTCTGTAGATTCTTCAACTACTTTATTTGAAAACATTGCTCGAGCATCTTCCACTCTGCTCATATAAAGCATCAACTTAATATACGTATATGCATCTTCAAAATTAAATTGATCTGTCCCACTTAAGTACTCTAATGCCTCTTTAGCTTGTTGATACTGTTTAGATCTGATATTTGCATCAGCACCATGTCTGTATACCTCAGGATGTGTTCCAGCATCAACTTTATTTTTCCACATTAACTCATTATAAATTTGACTAGCATCGAAATATCTATGCATTTCATAATAAGATTCTGCTTTTGCAATTTTTCTATCTTGACTGAAGACAATTGAACTAAAAATAACAAAACAAATGCTTAGCAATAATTTGGTTTTCATCTATTCTTTTTTTGTGTAAAATTAAAAATTAAAAGTAACGTGGAGAAGCATAAACTGTTCTTCTTCCATTCATGTCATAAGTTAACATAATCTCATGAGTTCCTCCTAACCCTGTTTTTCTTAAATTATTATATATAAAATCATATGAATAACCAAACATCCACTTTTCTTTAAATTGGTATGCGATATTTGCTCCAGCCGATTCATTGTATCGATACATTGCACCGATCCAAAATGCTTTATAGAAGAAAACATTTGCATTTAAATCAATTGTTATAGGTGCATTTTGAACCAATTTAACTAAAGTACTTAATTTTAAATCAGTAACACTATTTAATGGTTTCACCCAACCCGCTGCTATAAAAAGATGTCTTTTCACCAATGAAGCTGTTGTTCCCATCACCCAATCAGTATTTATAATTCTTGGCATACTTACTCCAAAGTATAAATTTCTTGAATAATAGTAGGCTCCTGCACCAGCATTAAAGTTAGTTTGACTTGCATTTATTTTAAATGGATCGCCATTATCTCCAACTAATGACTGAAAAGTAATGTTCATCATATCAACCCCTGCACTCAGACCAAGATTTAGTCTATGTTTTCTTTTACGATCTAAGGGTATTGAATAAGATAAATCTCCAAATGCAGAAATTCTACCCGATGCTCCTTTAGAATCATTGGTGACATGCATACCTGCACCCATTGAATTTCGAGCAAACGGTGTATGTAATGATAAAAATTGTGTCATAGGAGCACCTTGAACACCAACCCACTGTGATCTGTGAATTAATGTAGCATTTAATGCACCTCTACTTCCTGCATAAGCAGGATTAAATTGAAGTGAATTAAACATATACATACTACTTTGTTCGTCTTGTTGTGCAAACAAATTACACGTAAAAAACAATACAAAAAATAAAATTAATCCTTTTTTCATTTTACTATTTAAAGATTTTAATTTACTAATTCAATATATCCCGTTTCTACTGGATCCCCATTACCTTTATCAATCACATAATAATATGTTCCTGTTGGTAAAAATTCATTTTTATACTTTCCGTCCCAATCATCCATGTATGGTATGGCACTTGTATAAACTTCTCCACCCCATCTATTGAATATTCTTACTTGTACATTCTTGTATTTTGATGAATAATTGATAATCCATTTATCATTGTTTCCATCTTCTTTTCCTGGTGTTATGATTTGTGGAATGGGTGAATCTGAACATGCTGGCATAGATACTTTTATCGAATCTTTACACCCTTTTCCATCAACTATCTTGATTTTAAAGCTTTGTTTCTCTAATGGCTTTGTGTATTTTGATCCTGTAAAGTCTAGTTTCGTTGAATCGCTCATTTCATACCAGCTAAATGTATAATCTGATGGTGCATTTACAAACTCAATTACTCCTGTATTTTTACTACATACTGACTCTTTTACTGTTGGATAGATTTTTGGACTATAGAACTTAACTGTTACATCATCTCTTTTATCGCTTACACAATATTTACCATCTGATGTCACTTTATATTCTGCTGCAAAATAGCTGATTTCATACAACTCAGTATTATTTGGTAATGGCGTTTTTGATAATTCATCTTCAAACCAGCCAATTTGAGAGGTATTATACGGAGCGATGCTTAAATCTGATACATAAGAAGTGTCTGACTTACAAAACTCTTGCGTATTGTTATCTAATTTTAAATCTTCGGTAAAACCAATCCATGTGATTGACAACTTAACCATCTCACTACTTTCACAACTATTTGCTGTCGATTTATAAGTCGCCCAGTAATCTTGATTTTTCAATACTTTTATTGTATCCTCAGCTACATTCGTACCATTATTAGCGTAATACCATGTCAATATTCCTGCAGGATTTGACATATTGGATACATTCAAATCTGATACTTTATATTCTGATGTTAAACACAACTCTATTGGTTTCAAAGCTGGTTTGTTACCTGCATCAACTGTAATGTTTACCTGCTGTCTTGAACTATAACAATTGTTATTATCTTTTACAGATATCCAATATGCTCCTGATGCTATTTGTGTATTTTTTGATAAGGCGCTTAATACATTATCATTTTGACCTATAAACCAATAAATTGTTCCACTAGATGTTGGTAAAGTATTATATTTTGCTTCAACATCATCTAATGTTGGTTTATCTTTTTCACATAATACTGGTGTCAATGTATAAGGGGTAGCTGATAATGTTGGTCCATCAGATACAGGTACCGTAATTTGTTTTGCAGAACTTAAACATCCATTAGCAGTTGTTGTTCTTACATAATAAGTCTCCCCTTTTGATATCGCTTTATTTGCTAAAGCTGTTACTGAATCTGCTAATGAATAATACAAAATAGTGCTGCTATTTTGATAGATGTCATACAACATTGGCGAAGGCAAATTATTAGTACATAAAGTCACTATTGGATTCGAAGGTAATTTTGGATCTTCAATGGTAACATTTACCTCTAAACCATTGGTACTATAACAACCTTTTTGTACTGCTAAAGCTAAATATTTACCCGTTTGTAAAGCGGTTGTATTTTGTTGAATAGTATTATTGAAATACCATTCAATAGTTACTCCAGCAGAACTTGTAGGCAATAATGATGAAACACGAGCATCATCTAATTTACAAAACAATTGATCTGTTGAACCTGATGGGGTTCCTGGAGACGTATTTACAATGACTAAAACTGATAACTTGTTTGAACTCTCACATCCTCCTAACGTTTGGCTTGCATAATAAGTCGTGTTGTTTACCAATAATGTATTATCATTTAATAAAACATTTGATCCGTCATACCATTTAATTGATGTTCCTGATACTTTTGTTGTTAAATCTGTTAAAGTAGCTTTTTCTGAATAACAAAAATAGACAGTATCCGGACCTATTGGACCAACAGGTAATGGGTTTATAACAACTGTTTTTGAAAGAGGTGAAGACACACATCCCCCTACTGTTACGGTAACAGCATACACGCCACTAGCCTTTACTTTAATTGGATTTTCATTAACATTACCATAAGTCAGACCATCTTTTGTCCAATTAATTACACCAGGAACAGATACTGCTGTTAACAAAACACTATCTCCCTGACAAAATGTAGTTGGTCCTGACGCATCAATTCTAGAAGGAGTTGATGGAGCACCTGGGTCCGATAATGAAAAAGTTGTATCTGCTATACAAGAACCATTATCAAAAGTAACAACATACGTTCCTGCGCTTAACCCAGTTATATCATAATTTAAAGTTACACCATTAAACGATTTATTAACTGGACCAGTACAAACGATATTCCCTGACCCTCCTCCTTCAATAGTAACTGTACCTGTTGCAGATCCACAACTAGTAATTGCGGATTTTAATTTAACTGAAATTTGATTAGGTAAAACAGTAATGGTGCTTGTTTTCCCAATTAAATTTGCACTACATCCGTTATTTGAAGCTGAAACTAATGTAATTATTTGATCTGTTTTAGCTTTAGAAACTGTAATTGTTGCCTTTCCGTTAGCATCTAGCACAACAGGACTTGCCGGTGATCCAATTACACCAGAATATGAAATCGTTTCCCCAGGATTTCCAGAGATTACAAAGACTGCATCATCTCCTTGACAGATAGGAGAATTACCACTCACGGAAGTATTTAATGAGCCAGGAGGATTTACTGTAATTGTAACAGTACCAGCATTTCCTTTACAAGATTTTAAAGTAGGTATTACATTATAAATAACAGTTCCTGGCACATTCAACGTAGCAACTAAAGTTTGTTGTAAAACATTTCCAGAACCTGAAGATGCACCTGAAGCATTTAACATTGAAGAAACTGTCCAATCAAAGGTTGCTCCAATTGGAGTACTAGAAAAAGTTATATTTGTTTTGTCTCCTGAACAAATCGTTTGAGTGGTTGGTGTAATTGTAATTACTGGAACTTGTTTAACAGTTATATCAAAATCTGTAGAAATAACACCATCACCACATGCATTTTTCCCTTTAACAGTTAATTTACCTGAAGTTGCATTATTAGAAAATGAAATTGTTATATTTCTTGTAGTCCCAGAAATTGTTGCACCAGAACCTGTGTAACTCCATTCATAAGAAGTTGCGTTTAAAATTAAAGGAACGCTATATGCAACATTTTGATCACCTGGGCAAACTGAATCTTTACCAGTAATTGTACCTGCAGCGTCAGGTAAAGGCGAAACAGTAATTTTAACGACGTTTGAAACCATATTAGGACAACCAGTGGCATTTTCTATTACCCTATAATATGTATCACTTGTCAATGGACCACTAGTATAATTTTTGGTAGTACCACCTGATCCAGATGACACATTTGTCCAGCCAGAAGAGCCATTTGAAGATTGTTGCCACTGCACCGATCCTAAACCAGAATATGAAAGATTTACAGTTTGACCTGAACAAATAGTTTTACTTGAAGTAACTGTTCCAGGTTTACATGGATCACCACAAACATTTTGACTTGAAGTTTCATTAAATTTTATTTGTGCATATCTATATTTTTTAGTTGTTTGAGTATTACTTGTGGAAGAAAAAGAATCAAAGTTTCCAATGTGTCTTACATGCGATTGATTTGAATCTGTTAAAAAAGCCAAAATCACATCACTAACAAGTGTTGTTGGATTTGCTGTTTGTTTTTCAATATACACT
>JBILUY010000202.1:0-4707 GCA_044370735.1 Crocinitomicaceae bacterium
CTTCAATAATCCTTCTCATTTCTTCAACATTTTAACAGAAAAGAAAAACATAATTCCAATCAATGCGAACATTATTATCCATAACCAAACTTTTGAAATGGGTTTGTTAGATGTTAAAGGTTGTTGTGGTGCTATGGGTTCTTCTTCGGATAAGTTTATTTCATTTAGGTTTACAGGAATACTTTCTTCAAATTGAACGATATCGTACTGCGGAAAATACAATTCATTGTCTCCGTAGTAAAGAGCGTAATTAGCAGATTTTGAAATGCGTGTGATTAATTTATAGTTGAGGGCATTTAGTTCAATGTAACCAATCTCGAGAGGCATATTATCTCCATTTTCAATTGCGATGAGTATGTGGTCTGTGATTGTAGGCCCTAAAATAATTGGATTTTTATCCGTGGAGGTAAAGATAGTGGAAGTTTCATTTTCAAAGTGTTCGGTAAATCCATCGTCGGTAATGTTGGTGTCAATCGTACCATAAGAAATTGTTGCCGGTCGATAGAAATCGATGTTTTCATTGAATTTTACAGAAAACGAATAAATAGGAACCGGAGCAGCGAGTTTGATGTCAATGTAAGTGGTTTTATTTTTATTTTCAACCTTGAATTTTGGTGAGATTTTATACGTCGGTTTTGTGATTGGAGTAGGTGTGGAGGTAGTGATTGTCACAGCTTCAAGAGTAACTTTTTCCGTTGGATTTTTAACCCAAATACGGTAATAACTATATTTGGTAGGTTCAAATTCTAGTATGCTATGATCAAATTCAATTTTTTCGTTATCAATGTTTATTATGCGTTGATTTTCAGTGATAGTAAACCAATTTGTTTCATCGTTACTTCCTTCTAATTGCACTAACCAATCGTAGTTTATGTTTGCAAATAAGAGTTTACAAGAAGATATAAATGCCTTGTTTGGAACTTTAAACGTAGCATAAAATCCCATTCCATTGTTTACCTTATTATAGGGTTTACACGTAATGGTCGAGATAACATCTTCGTCGGAATAATTTTTCAAAATGTAAGGTGCTTCAAGCGTGTCTCCTTTTGCATTTATTCCTAATATACGAAGGTCGCTCAAGTCTTTCGAAGCGTGTTTGTATATGTCTGTATCCAACACGATTTCATTCCAACCTTTTTTATAATTTTTAAGTTCTTTTTTAAATTTAAATTGTTGACTTAAAGATAAAAAGGGTAGTAGTAGGAAAATTAAAAAACCAATTTTATTCATTTGGATTAATTAAATGTTTGAATTTATTGTATAAAAATGAGGTAATTAATAACAATACACCCAAGGTTAAAAATACGATAGTTTTTGAAATCGTATCTAAATGAGCGATGTCGTAGAAGAATAATTTAATTAATGTAACTGAAAATAAGGTTAATGCACCAATTCGAATGTGTTGTTTTCCTTTTGCGATACCGATAACAATTAAAATGACGGCATAAATTCCCCACAAAATGCTTAATATCAATTTGAATGATGATGAGAAATGGGTGATATCCATCCAGATTACTAATTCGCTACTTAACAACCAAATAACGGTTGTAGCTAATAGAATGTCAAACAGTTTATTGTTATCGACCAGTGTCCAATCGAGTGCATTTAATTTTAGGTTCTTTTTAATGGTAATCAATAGAATTCCAATCAAAACATACGATAAGTAGCGTTGATAAACATTACTAATTCCATTCTCAAAATAGGGAGTGTGTGCATCATTGATATACGAAAAAGCTAATTCTCCTAAATTGTATAAACCGATAGTTAGGAATAAAAATACTGTAACGATGGAGGTTCCTGTTACAAACGATTTGAAATAGGTGTTATTGATTTTTTTGAATTCAACTACAAAAAGTAGAAGTAAAAACACAATGCTGTAATTAAAATTCCACACTTTTTTCAGGTAGATATAATCAATATTTATTTGATGTTGAATGGTGTTTTTGACAATTGTTTGCGTGTAGGATTGAATGATTTTCACGTCAAAATAAGCATTTAATTCACAAAAGAAACTCAAATAAATAATACCAATAGAAGCAAATGGTAAAAGAAAACTTGTGAATTCGTTTAATTCACGTAAAGTGTTGTTTGTGTGTTTTTTATTTGTTTTAAAATTGTAAATAGCATAAAACGAAACGCCTGTAGAAACTAATATTGAGGTTAAAAAATGAATGTTCAAGAATGATTTAAACGTATCTATTTTAGTATGATAAAGTTGATATGCCTGAAATGTATCATTTAAATATGTTCCGATACCTAAAATCAAAATAGGATATGCGAAAAATTCATAGAAATCAATCGATTTTTTACGAGCGAGGTAGAACAATACTACTGCTTCTGTAATCCATAAAAGCACGACAGGGCTTCCTTCTAGCTGAATTGGAATGGCAATCGTAATAAAGACAAAAACGAGCCCTAATGGAAGGTAAAACAACTGATTATTTGATGAATAACGTTTTATTACCAAAGCAGCAATAAAATGCAAACATCCTACAAGGAGTGAAAATAACCCTTGATAATCTTTTAAATCAGTATAACCCAAAATAGTATAACCTGTTAAAAAATAAAAGGTTGTATTTGAAATTACAGGAATAGTATCTTTTGGTTCAAAAGAAAGTTTATTTGCGATTTTAGAAATCAAGAAAATTGCATAAAATTCTAAAAAGTAGATGCTTGCGAAAGCAAGTCCTAGGAAACGGTGTTCGTGTGAATTATAGTTTAACACCCATAGAACGAAGGTAATCCACGTAAAAATAAAGGAAATTAAGTTGAGTGGTTTCCAATTTTTAAAATAACTAACAGCTAAAATTCCAGCATTGATTAGGGCGATATATGACAAAAAGAAAATGTGATTGTTGGAACCTGAACTCAAAAGAAATGGGATGACATAAGCACCTACAAACCCAATGTGAGCTATTATCTGTTGGTTATATTTGATGGCAGTTATTACTGTAAAAACAGTTAATGCCAACAATAAAACAAAGGCAAAACCTTGTGGGATAAGATGATAGAAAGAATATCCAAAATAGGTTATTAAATAGTTTACAGCCATTGAACCGCTCACTAACACAGCACTAAATTGGTTGAATTTTTCTTTCAATTTGATACCAATACCTAACAGTCCAATACCCAGGATATATCCTAAAATCAAACGCATCAACGGACTAATTAAATTGTGGTCAATGGAATATTTCAATCCAATTCCTACGCCTAAAATCAAAATTCCGATACCAATTTTACTAATTAGATTTTCACCTATGAATTTTTCTAAATCACGTTGAATGGTATTTTCTTTTTTGGGAGCAATGAATTCTTTTCTATTTTCCCAAAAATTTTGAATGGTTTCTTTTTTAACCTCTTCACGAACAGTTTCTTTTATTTCTTCAGCCGGAATAGGTTTAGTAGTTTTTTCAGGAATTACCTCTGTTACCTGCGTAGGTATAATCTCCTCAATCGAATTGGAATGCAGTTGTTTTTCCTCTGTTAATTCTTGTTTTAGTGATTGAATATCAGTACGTAATTTTTCAATTTCACGTTTGAAAGTTGTTTGCTTGAATTGCAAATTATTTAGTTCAATTTCTAATAATCGAATTCGTTCTATGTTTGAACTCATATCCTTGATTTATAAAAGTTTCTAAAATAGTGAATTAATTGTTTGATTGTAATAATTGTTTTGAATTATCTTCCCCCTGCCCCCTCCACTTCAGCAAGTTCAGTGACCACAAAGGGGGATACGATAGGGCGTCAATTTATTTAGGTGTTTAAAAATTAAAATTTGTGACTGAATTAAAGTTTCCCCCTTCTGGACCCCGAAAGTATTCGGGGGATTAAGGGGGAGGACTTTCATTCTTCCTTATGAACATCTGTAAAAGCAAGCATTTCTTTTAATTTTAATTCTTTAGCTTCATCAAATCCACAAGTAGCCTCAAAGTTTTTTGGGTTTTCATAGGTTCCGAAAATCATATCCCACCAAACGATATCGCCATAGTTGTTTTTATGTTTATTGTACTCGTGATGAATACGATGCATTTCAGGTCGTTGGAAAATATACCCAACCCAGCGAGGTGTTTTCACACTAGTATGATAGAAAAATTCCCCTAAAGCTGTACATAAAGTATATACACCACCAGCTTCGGGTGAAAGTCCCAAGAATGTATAAACCAATGCTCCTCCAATTAATGAGTTAACAACCATTTCTAGAGGATGTTTGTAAAAAGAGGTTATCACTTCCAAGCGTTGTGGACTGTGATGAATTTGATGAAAATATTTCCAAAAGAAATCAGATGTATGTCTAATTCTGTGCCACCAGTAGAAAATAAATGTAGCTATAAAATAGGCGAAAACTCCACCGAATATTGGGTTTAGAAATTTAGAAAGATGAAAAACAGAGTACATTGAAAACCATTTTTCCCAAGTATATCCAGCAAGGATTACTACTATGAGTTGAATGCCATTAATTAACAGAACACGAATTGGCCAAGTAGGTACTTTTGGCAATTTCCACCCTGGAATTACACGTTCTAAAACAAAGCAAAATACAAATGAAATGATGATAATAGATAACATAATGAATGATTTAAAGATTTCAACAAAGATGTTATCTATGGAAAACAATATTTTTGATTTATGTCAAAAAAGTAGATTAATTATCAAGTTTTAATATGAAAGTTTTTTTGCTGTAATGAATGACTTTGTCAATGAATTTTT
>JBILUY010000042.1:0-15883 GCA_044370735.1 Crocinitomicaceae bacterium
TCAAAGTTGCTTGAAGTTATTACGTTCGAATTAAGTTTGAGTTCTGAAATAAAACTATTATTATCTGTGAAAATTATTGCAATTATATTATTTCCAATACTTTTAGTGAGTAAACTAAGGTCTTTTTGATATTCTAAGATCTGTTTTGTATTACCAATTAATAGAGTCTTGAAATTATCTCTGTTAGTTTGAATTCGAATAACTTGAATTGATGTTAAGATCCACCTACCGAAAAGAATTAAACTAAATTGAATAATGAATAGGATACTAAGTGAAAAATAATAATTTTCATACGTATTGATTTTATCATCAATTAACACAATGAAAAATAGGAGTAATGTACCTATAATTGTTCCAAAAAAAGTAAGTGAAAAAATACGTATACGATATAGTCGCTTAACATCTATATAGGTGCCTTGTAGAGTAAAAATTAACATCCATAAAAGAGGAATAAAAGAAATTCCTTTTATAAATTGTATATCAAAATGATAGTCTGCATGCTCAATGTATAATTTTCTTGAAAAATAAAATAAAATCCATGATAATACACTTAATAAGTAGTCTACTATAATAAAAAATAACGCCCTAGTCTTGTTTTTCATTATCTGTAAATCAATTTGATATTATCAATCAAAACAAAATTTGTGTCTGTATTACTTTCGTTCGTAACATTAAAATATTGTTCAAAAATTGATCCAGCGGTCGAATAAGAAACCATTTGACGTAAATCTATATAAATTTTTTTCCATTTAAGATTAGATTTATTTTGAGCATTTATGCTAACGTTAGCGTTGTATTTGATTTCATTAGAATTAGAAACATATACACCTGTCAAAAGATTGTTTGAGTTTAAGTAGTCAATTTCTAAATAGATGTTTTTTCCTTGAGGTAATGTACTATTTGTTGTTGTTTTTCCCTGCCAAATCGGTTGATCTTTAGTGACTACAACTTGACCATAGTTATTCCCATATTTAATATACTTTGAATTATTACCTGTTGAAAGTAAACCTTCATATCCATCTTCAGATTTTATTTTTATCCCAGCATCTTCAAAATCTTCAATCCAATATTTACAATCGGTATAATAGGATGTTTGAGGTGTGATTTGTAAAGTTTCATTTTGTTTTAATACAATATCTATAATGTATGGTTCGCAAAACGGATAGATTGTTTTTGAAGCAGATATTCCATTATTTAAAACAACGGGATAAATTTTTATTTTATGCTCTCCTGATTTTAAAATAGGTAATTTAATGGGTAATTCAAAAAATCCAATAGTTTCATCATCTATTTCGATGAAGGCATTAGAAAAATTATGACTTAATTCACCTTCTTTATTTGTTTTATTTGCTACTAAGTTCCAAGAATCAATACTAATCCATGACGGATCGGGATTATTCTTAGTGCAAGAGAAAAGAAGAATTGAAACGAAAAGTAGACTTACAAATTTTAGCATGTTTTATTAACGTTTTTAAACGTGTTTTATTATGCAAGTTTAGTAAATATTTCATTAAGGATTCGTAAAGAAGTTAAACCGTCTTCAATTGATGCTTTAGGTTCTGTTTTTGATTTAATGTTTTGAATAAATTCAGTTAATTGAATATTAAAATTTGTTAAATCAGTATGAGTATTATTATAGGAAATTACTTTAAATAATTGTTCTCCAAATAATTCTATCTGGTTGATTTCTAATGGGAAATTTGATGAGAATAATAACTTTAGAATAATTCCATTATCTAATTCTATACGACAATCTATTGTCTCAATTGGGTTTTTACTTTCTGGAATTACAAAAGTTTGTATTTTTCTTGTTCTTGCTTTAATAATTGATATAAAACTATCTATCTCGTTAAATAATAACTCTTTAAAATAGTCAGTTGTCTTATTTTTTAATGATTTTCGAAAAGATATCAATTTAAAACTACCTAAGGATTCAATTATATCTTTTGATTGATTTTCAAAACGAAGAGGGGAATTAACTTGTATAATTGTTTCAGCTTCATTGGATAATTTAAAAAGTCGTTGAGCAGTTTCAAAGTTTAATTCGTGAAAATTTAATATGAAAATTGGTACAGACTTTTTTATATAAAATTCAATAGTTTTTAGATTTGAGTCTTTGATGTTGCAGATAACTCCGTCTACTGTGTTTTCATTGTTTCCAATCCAAACAATCTTTTCAACACAAAATGTCTCATCAATTAGGGAAGACGAAATATCTATTGCTTTGAATTTTAACATTGAAATGATTTCTTACTACAAAGATATTTTCAATGTTTCTTTTATCAAGTAGGTTTCAATTTACTTGTAAACAACTTTTTTTTCATATGTGACAAAAAAAGCCTCCGAAGAGGCTTGCATTTATTGAAACATATCTTTTACTCGTTGAAAGAACCCCTTTTCAGAACCGTCTAATTTTGGTTTGAAATTTTCACTGTTCTTTAATTTTTCAAGTAATTCTTTTTCTTCTTTATTGATTTTAGTTGGCGTCCAAACATTTATATGAACAAATAAATCACCTGTTCCATACCCTTGTAGTTGAGGTAACCCTTTTCCTCTTAAACGAAGCATTTTACCACTTTGAGTACCTGGTTCTACTTTGATTTTAGCTTTTCCATTTACTGTTGGAATTTCAACACTTTCACCCAATACTGCATCTACAAAATTGATGTATGCATCGTAATGTAAGTTTTCTCCCTCTCTACGAAGTGATTCGTGTGGAATTTCTTCAATTACAACTATTAAATCACCCGGAATTCCATTAAATGGACCTGCATTACCTTTGCCTGTAACACTTAATTGCATTCCTTCTTCAACTCCTGCAGGAATATCAATTTCAATAACTTCTTCTTGTCTTTTTAATCCGTTAGCATCCGCATCCGCAGGTTTGTAATCAATTACTTTACCAGAACCTTGACAAGTTGGACACGTAGTTTGTGTTTGCATATTACCCAAAAATGTTTGAGCCATACGTGTCACTCTTCCAGCGCCATTACAAGTTCCACATGTTTTAGAAGTTACTCCTTCTGCGTTTACTAGTTTGTTAACTTTTATTTTTTTCTTTACACCTTCAGCAATTTCTTCAAGTGTTAATTTCATTTTAACTCTTAGGTTAGAGCCTTTTACCATTCTCGCACCTCCGCCTCTTGAGCCACCAAAACCTCCGAATGCACCTCCGAATACATCTCCGAATTGACTGAATATATCATCCATATTCATTCCGCCTCCAAAGCCACCGCCTCCATTCATACCAGCATGTCCAAACTGATCATATCGAGCACGTTTGTTTGAATCGCTTAATACTTCGTATGCTTCCGCTGCTTCTTTGAATTTTTCTTCCGCCTCTTTATCACCAGGATTTTTGTCTGGGTGATATTTCAACGCCATCTTACGGTATGCTTTTTTTATTTCCCCTTCGTCTGCATTTTTGCTAACTCCAAGTATTTCGTAGTAATCTCTCTTTTGACTCATCTTAATTGTATTATTGTCCTACAACAACTTTAGCGTATCGGATAACTTTGTCATTTAAGTAATATCCTTTTTCAACATCATCAATGATTTTTCCTTTCATATCTTCTGATGGAGCAGGAATATTAGCAATTGCTTCGTGTAATTCACTATCGAATGCTTCTCCTTTAGAATTCATTGGTTTTAATCCTTTGTTTTCTAACTGATTTTTGAATTTGTTGTAAATCAAATGAAATCCTTCTTTCACACTTTCGATGTCAGTTGCGTTTTCATTATTTGTAATAGCTCTTTCAAAATCATCTAACACAGAAACCAACTCTTTTAATATACCAGCATTAGCATTAGCAATTAGATCTAGTTTTTCTTTATTCGTTCTTTTTCTGTAATTGTCAAATTCTGAATATAATCTGACAAATTTGTCATTTAATTCTGCGTATTTTTCCTCTGCAGTTGGTTCTTTTGTTTCTTCGTTTGAAGTCTCGTCTGAAATAGTTTCTGTTTCAGTTTCGTTAACTACAGTTTCTTCTTGTTGATTTTCAGTGTTTTTTTGTGTAGTTTCTTCTTCTTGTATTTTATTTTCTTCCATGATCGTAGATATTTTTTCCTTTATCTTGACAAAGATTTTGCCAAAGTCTTTTTTTGCCAGAATGTCAGTTATTTTAATAATTTCTCAATTGCGATATGTAGTCCAAGACCACGTAAATCTTGCCCTTTTGCAACAATATTTCCTTCGCCATCGATTAAAAATGCCATCGGGATGGAAGTTATGTGATATTGTTTTGCAAAATCTCCGTTTTTATCCCATACGTGTGAATCCCACGTAAGTTTATCTTGTTTGATTGCATCTAACCAAGCTTGTTCATTTCTATCTAAAGAAACGCTAAACACTTCAAAACCTTTTGCATTGGCAAATTTAGATTTATGGTATTTTGAAAATGCCTCAACAACATTTGGATTTTCTCTTCTACAAGGTCCACACCAAGATGCCCAAAAATCAATTAAAACAACTTTTCCTTTTAAATCTGAAAGTTTAATTTTTTTTCCCGTATTGTCTATTAATTCAATTTCAGGTGCTTTTTCACCTACTTCTTGACCAAATGAGTGGAAAGTAGAAAGGAAAAAGCACAAAAAGAATAGGTTAGTGTATAATAACTTTTTCATTATCCAATTCTTCTAATATCTGCACCAAGATTGCGTAATCTCAAGTCAATATCTTGATATCCACGGTCAATCTGCTCAATGTTTTCAATCACACTTTTTCCTTTTGCAGAAAGTGCAGCGATTAATAATGAAACTCCAGCACGAATATCAGGGGAAGACATTGTGATTCCTTTTAGAGAATGTTGGTTGTTTAATCCGATTACAGTTGCTCTATGTGGGTCACAAAGAATGATTTGTGCGCCCATGTCAATTAACTTGTCAACGAAGAATAACCTAGACTCAAACATTTTTTGGTGTATCAATACACTTCCTTTTGCTTGTGTTGCAACAACTAAAATGATGGATAATAAGTCAGGTGTAAATCCTGGCCAAGGGGCATCGGCAATGGTTAAAATCGAACCATCAATGAATGTATCAATTTCATATGAATCTTGAGCAGGAATGAAAATATCGTCTCCTCTTCTTTCTAATTTGATACCCAATCTTCTGAAAACATTTGGTATAATACCTAAATCATCGTAGCTTACATCTTTGATAGTAATTTCAGATTTAGTCATTGCTGCTAAACCAATAAAACTACCGATTTCTATCATATCTGGAAGAATACGGTGGTAGCAACCTCCTAACGTTGGAACTCCTTCAATATGAATCATATTTGAACCAATACCTTCTATTTTAGCCCCCATTGAATTCAACATCTTACTTAATTGTTGAATATAGGGTTCACAAGCTGCATTATAAATGGTCGTTTTTCCTTCAGCTAATACTGCTGCCATAATAATATTGGCTGTACCTGTAACTGATGCTTCATCCAAGTGAATATAGGTTCCGGTTAATTTATCTGCTTCTATAGAATAGAAATGTTCTCCAGCATCATAGTTGAATTTAGCACCCAACATAGCAAAACCTTCAAAATGTGTGTCTAATCTTCTTCTACCAATTTTGTCTCCTCCAGGTTTAGGAATAAATCCTTTGCCAAAACGAGCCAATAACGGTCCTACAATCATAATCGATCCACGTAATGAAGCAGCACGTTTTTTAAACTCTTCTGTTTCAAGGAAAGGTAAATCAATGTCTTTCGCTTGGAAAATATAGGTTCCTTTTTCTACTTTTTCAATTTTCACTCCCATCGCTTGTAATAAGCTAATCAACTTATTAACATCAATGATGTCGGGAATATTTGAAATGGTTACTTTTTCTTCCGTTAAAAGAACAGCACAAAGAACTTGTAATGCTTCATTTTTTGCTCCTTGTGGAGTAAGTTCACCCTTTAAAGGTTTCCCTCCGTGAATTTCAAATGATGCCATAGACTAATATTTTTTCTTGAATTTAAATTTGTTGTTTTGGTTGTTTTTTCCACCTATATTTTTGCGACGATTATTAGGGTTGTTTTTCCCCATAGTGCGAAGAATATGGTTCGTTTGCATCAATGAATCTGGATTTTCAAGAGTTAATTCTCCATTGGTTATTTCAGATAAATGCTGCGCAATTACATTGTTCTCAACAGCATCATTGTTGTATGCAAGGAATTGTTTTTTCATAAAGTTAGCCATCGTGTTGGTCAAGTATTCCTTCACATCTGCATCCTCTTCTTTTACCGTCTTACGTAAGATGGATTCTGTATATTTTCCATAGTGTCCAAATTTTATATTTCCAGTAGGATAATCCATATGTTGAGGCTTCTCATACAAGATTTCTAAATTCGGTTTGTCGTAAGGGCTGTCTACATCTAATTGAAAATTAGACATAATAAACAAGTGTGTCCACAATTTATGGCGGTAATCGTCTTCGTCTCGTAAATGAGGATTTAATTGTCCCATTACTTCAATGATTGCTTTGGCAGCTTTGTTTCGTTCTTCACGATCTTCAAGTTCCATTGCGTGGGTAATCATCTTTTGCACATTTCTTCCATATTCAGGAAGTAACATTTGAGGACGTTGTGTATTGTATTCCATATTTTTATTTGTAGTTCAAATTTAGGAAGAAACTTTTAGTATCTACTTGAATTTATAAAACGATTTCAACAATTGTTTTTTTATCACGAAATCTTACTCCAATTCGGTTTCTTTTTCATTATGGAAATAAGTGTTTCTTTGATTAATAGATGTTCTGGTTTTACAAGATTTGGGTCTTCTTTTAATAGCTCACGAGCCGTTTCACGAGCAAGAGAGACAAGATGATTGTCCTTGGTTAAATCGGCAATTTTTAAATCGATCATTCCTGATTGTTGCGTACCGAGTATATCTCCCGGTCCTCTTAATTCTAAATCTACTTCGGCAATTTCAAAACCATCTTGTGTACGAACCATCGTTTCCAAACGCTTTTTACTTTCTTTTGAAATCTTATTGCCTGACATTAAAATGCAATAGGATTTTTCAGAACCTCTACCTACACGACCACGTAACTGGTGTAATTGAGATAAACCAAACCGTTCCGAGCTTTCAATAATCATAATAGAAGCGTTCGGTACATTTACACCCACTTCTATTACTGTAGTTGCGACCATAATTTGTGTTTTCCCTTCAGAAAACAATTTCATTTCAAAATCTTTATCTTCGGGTTTCATTTTTCCGTGAACCATACTTACTTGATATTGTGGTCTTGGGAAATATCTCGTAATTGCCTCATAACCTTCCATCAAATTATTATAATCCAAGGTTTCAGATTCTTGAATAAGAGGATATACAATGTATACTTGTCTTCCTTTTTCGATTTCTTTGCGTATAAATCCAAAAACTTTCAAGCGACTTTCTTCGAAATAATGTGCGGTTGTAATAGGCTGTCTTCCTGGTGGTAATTCATCAATTACGGAAACGTCCAAATCTCCATACACTGTCATCGCCAGTGTTCTAGGAATAGGAGTAGCAGTCATAACTAAAATATGAGGCGGTTGTACGTTTTTCCTCCACAACTTTGCACGTTGAGCGACACCAAATCGATGTTGTTCGTCGATGACTACGATTCCTAAATTTTTAAATTTAACTTTATCTTCGATGAGAGCGTGTGTACCTACTAGGATATGTATATCTCCATTTTCTAATTCCTCGTGTAAAATTCTTCGCTTGGATTGTTTTACGTTTCCTGTAAGTTTTTCTACTTTAATAGGTAGATTTTCAGTTAGTTTAGAGATGGTTTCAAAATGTTGTTGCGCAAGTATTTCTGTTGGAGCCATAATTGCAGCTTGAAATCCATTTCCCACGGCCATTAACATAGTTAAAAGCGCAACTAAAGTTTTTCCACTTCCTACATCTCCTTGTAATAAGCGGTTCATATGATGACCACTTTTGAAATCCCCTCTAATTTCTTTCAATACTCTTTTTTGTGCATTTGTCAGGGGAAATGGAAGGTGATTTTCATAGAAATCCATAAAAATGGATCCTACTTCAGGAAAGATAATTCCTTTCGTTTTTTGTAAAGAAATATGTTTTCTGATTAATAGTTCTAGTTGGAGGAAAAATAATTCTTCAAATTTTAAACGCTGTTTTGCTTGTTCAGCTATAGTTAGATTTTGAGGGTAATGGATTTGTTTATACGCAGTTTCTCTGGGTAATAATTGAAATTTGTTAAGAATTGATTTTGGTAAAATTTCTTTGATGTGATTGTTTAGTTGCTGCGCTAATGCACTGGTTAATTTTTCTAATCCTTTTGAATGCAGACCTTTTGAATTTAATTTTTCGGTAGAGGAATACACTGCTTTTAATCCCTTGTTCGGATCTGCTTGATCTATTGGGATAATATCTGGATGGGGGATACTAAATGAATTCCCAAAAAACTTTGCTTTACCATATACTTGGTACTCACGATGTAATTGTAAACTTGGTTTAATCCATTTTATACCTTGAAACCAAGTAAGTTCGATTACTCCGGTATGATCTTGAAATTTTACAGTCAGTCTTTTTTGTTTTCCTTTCAAATTTTCATCGATACCAACAATTCTTCCTTTTAATTGAGTATGTCCTTCAATGTAAGGTAATTCTGAAATAGTATTATAAAATGATTTGTCAATATAGCGAAAAGGAAAATGATTGAGTAATTGTTCAAATGTATAAATATTGAGTTCTTTTTTAAGTAATTCCGCACGTTGAGGACCAACGCCTTTTAGAAATTCGATGGGAGTACTTAAAAAATCATTCATTTGTTTAAACTATCTCAAACATTTAAAATAATCAAAAGGTTCAAAACATTGATTACATTGGTATTGAGCCTTACAGGCTGTACTTCCAAATTGACTAATCATTTTAGTGTCAGAACTAGTGCATTTTGGACAAGGGACTACAGTCGGTTTGGCAAACAAAACGCTTTTATCTACTTCGTTTTCTGGTGGAGCGATTCCGTATTCCCTAAGTTTGTTACGTCCATTTTCAGACATCCAATCCGTAGTCCAAGCTGGAGATAAGGTACTTTTAACTTCGGTTTTAATAATCGGAGTTAATGCCTTTAAAATTTCTTGTTCAATCATATGCATTGCAGGGCAACCACTATATGTTGGAGTGATTGTAACAATACATTGATCGTTTTCAATTTCGACAGTTCGTACAATTCCTAAATCGACGATACTTAAAACGGGAATCTCTGGATCAGCTACTTGTTCCAAAGATTCCCAAATACTTGATGTTGTTACCATGTTGAATTTGGATATGTTCTTTGCATATATTGCATTTCTGCAAGAAGATAACCAAGGTGTTCTGTGTGTGTTCCTTTTCTTCCTCCAGTTTGGGAGTAAGTAGAAGTTGGAATTTTTAAAGTTGCTTCAGTTAAAATTGTTTGTACATATTCTAACCATGTTGTTTTGATTTCTGCAACGGAAATACCTAATTCTAAGTCAAGAATTTCAGTGTACGCCTGATTATCTTCAAATAATTCATTTGTAAATTTCCATAGAAAATCGATTGCAGTTTGAATTCGAGCATGAGACTCTTCTGTTCCGTCTCCTAAACGAATAATCCATTCCGAGGAATGTTTTAAGTGGTATTTTGTTTCTTTTAACGATTTTTCAGCTATCGCAGATAGTTGTTCGTCTTTAGAAAGGATTAATCTTTCAAAAAATAATTTTCTGAATGCATCAAAATAAAATTGTCTTGCTAGAGTGAAAGCAAAATCTCTATTGGGTTGCTCAACTAATAAAACATTTTTAAAATCGTTTTCTACACGTAAAAATGCAAGTTGATCAGGATTGATTTCATTGTCTTTTAAAGAACAAGCATATTCGTAAAGATTGTTTGCCTGACCAATAAAATCTAATGCAATGTTTGTTAATGCTATATCTTCTTCAAGAATAGGACCATGTCCACACCATTCAGAAAGTCGTTGACCAAGTATTAAACTATCATCAGCGATTTGTAAAATGTAATTATATAACTGTTCTTTGGTTGTCATAGCACGTTTGATTACATGTGAGAAATACCATCCGGTACGTTGTAAAAAGTAGGGTGACGGTAAATTTTATCTTCTGAAGGCTCAAAAAATGCGTCAGAATCTTTCGGGTCTGAAGCAGCAATCAATTTAGATTCTACAACCCAAATACTCACACCTTCACTTCTTCTAGTATATACATCGCGTGCGTTTTCGATTGCCATTTCAGAATCAGCGGCTCTTAAACTACCAACGTGTTTGTGGCTTAATCCTTGTTTACTTCTAATAAAAACTTCCCACAAAGGCCATTCTTTTGTACTCATATTTTCTTAATGTGTAGATGTAACAACTTTATTTTTTCTTTTTTCAGCAAAAGCCAATGCAGCTTCTCTTACCCACATTCCATTTTCTTTTGCTTTTTTTCTAGCTTCAACGCGTTCAAAGTTACAGGGTCCATTCCCTTGAATCACTTGATTAAACTCTTCCCAATTGATGGTTCCGTAATCATAATGACCACGTTCTTCGTTCCATTTCAAATCTTTATCAGGAATGGTTAAGCCTATCATTTCGGCTTGTGGTACAGTAACGTCAACAAATTGTTGTCTTAAATCGTCGTTACTTATTCGTTTGATTTTCCATTTCATGGATTGTTCAGAGTGAGTCGAATCTTTATCACTTGGGCCAAACATCATCAAAGCAGGCCACCACCATCTATTCAAAGACTCTTGCGCCATCGCTTTTTGTTCTGGAGTTCCATTGGCTAAAGTAGAAATGATTTCAAATCCTTGTCTTTGGTGAAAAGATTCTTCTTTACAAACTCTCACCATAGCACGAGCGTAAGGTCCATAAGAACAACGACATAAAGGCACTTGATTCATGATTGCAGCACCGTCAACTAACCAGCCAATACTTCCCATATCAGCCCAAGTAAGTGTAGGGTAATTAAAGATAGAAGAGTATTTTGCTTTACCAGAATGTAAATCATCAATACTTTGTTCTCTATCCATTCCTAATGTCTCAGCGGCACTATATAAATATAATCCATGTCCAGCTTCATCTTGAACTTTTGCTAACAATACAGCTTTTCTTTTCAAGCTAGGAGCACGTGTAATCCAATTCCCTTCAGGTAACATTCCTACAATTTCGGAATGAGCATGTTGTGAAATTTGTCGAATTAGCGTTTTACGATAGGCTTCAGGCATCCAATCGTTTGGTTCAATTTTGATGTCTGCATCTATTTTTGCTTGAAAATTTCTTTCTAATTCTTCAATGCTTAATTTTTCCATAGAGGTTTAATTTTGTGGGAATATTAAACTTAATTTATACAAATTTAGGGATTTTATTCTTAAAAACTTAGAACTCATTCAGTGAAAAGATGTATCAAATTGTTTCAATTGATAGTCATTCTTTTGTAAGATAGATTTCATCTCTTGTTTTTAAAGATTCTAAATCCATTGTTTCTAAAATAAATCAACAATTCTTTTTGTAAATTTGTTCTTTGAATGAATTTAAAAACGTTAGATCAATTTTGATGTAACAAAAAACATTTTTTTGAATGAAACCAAGTTTTTTTAACCTGAAAGTAGCAGATATCAAACAGGAAACTTCGGATGCAGTTTCCATAGCAATTGAAGTCACAGACGATATCAAATCAAAATTTGATTATAAATCAGGACAGTATATAACTTTTAAAACAGTATTAGATGGTGAAGAAGTGAGAAGATCATACTCATTATGTTCTTCTCCAATAGAAAGTGAATGGAGAGTGGCTGTTAAGAAAATTGAAAACGGGAAATTTTCTACGTATGCGAATGATGTGTTAAAAGTAGGGGATGAGGTTGAGGTAATGTCTCCAATGGGAAATTTTATTCTTCCAGAAAATTTAGAAAATAAATCGTTTGTTTTTTATGCGTCGGGTTCAGGTATTACTCCTGTTTTTTCAATGATTAAAACGATTTTATCAGAGAGTTCAACAGCTCAGGCAACCTTAGTTTATGGAAATAAAGGGTTTAATTCAATTATTTTCAGAGAAGAATTGGAAGCATTGAAAAACCTTCACATGGAACGCTTTAGATTGATACACGTTCTTTCAAGGGAAAGTTTAGGGAATGATATCCAGGCTGGAAGAATTGATAAAACTAAAGCAAATGCGATTATTAAATCATTGGTTTCAATTGATGAAACGGATGGAGTATTTATATGTGGTCCCGAATCCATGATTTTAGGGGTGAAAGAGGCATATGTTGAATTAGGATTAGATACTAAAAATATTCATTTTGAATTATTTGGAACAGTAACTAAAGCAGTTGAACAAGTTGTTTCAGATGAGGTGATTACATCTCGCGTTAAAGTGATTTTAGACGGTGAGGAGTTTGATATCAATTTGGCTTCAAATGATAAAAATATTTTAGATGCAGCTTTAGAAGCTGGAGCAGATCTTCCTTTTGCTTGCAAAGGGGGAGTTTGTTGTACGTGTAAAGGGAAAATTTTAGAGGGTTCTGCTAAAATGACTGTAAACTATGCTTTGGAACCAGATGAGGTGGAAGCAGGATATGTACTAACATGTCAAGCACATCCTACTTCAGAAAAATTAACAGTATCATTTGACGATTAATATATTATGGGATTATTTAATAAAATTTTTGGTGGTAAAAAAGAAGAGGTAAAAACACACAAAGGATACCATTTTTTAAAAGTAAAAAACAATAGAAAATTAACAAGTGATAGCGCACAAATTTCGTTTGAAATTCCTGTAGAGTTAAAATCGAAATTCAACTTCAAGCCAGGTCAATACATTACTTTGCTTGCTGAAATCAATGGAAAAGAAGAAAGACGTTCGTATTCTATTTGTAGCGGAATCAATGAAAATTTAGCTGTTGGAATTAAACGTGTTGCAAATGGAGTTTTTTCTAATTGGGCGATTGATAATTTAAACGATGGTGTTGAGATTTCAGTATCCGAACCACAAGGAAATTTTGTTTGGGAAAATAGTTCAAAATTTGTAGTAGCATTTGTTGCAGGAAGTGGTATAACACCTGTGCTTTCAATTGCAAAAACGATAGAAAATGAAGTGGCTGATATGCGCATTTTTTACGGTAATAAGACTAAACAATCAACCATGTTTTATGATGAATTTGCGAAACTTTCAAATTCTAAAGTAAAATTTGCTTTTTCACAAGAACAAGATAATGATGCAATTCAAGGTCGTTTAACAAAGGAAACAATCAGTGAAATTATCAAGACTGATCTGAATTTATTAAAAGCAGATGCATTTTATTTGTGTGGACCTGAAGAGTTGATTGTTAATGCAAAAGAAGTCCTTGAAATGTTTGGTGTTGCTAAAACTAAAATTCATTTCGAATTATTTACTACTCCTGTTTTAATTAAAACGGAAGAAAAATCGATAGACAAAACCTTGTTTAAGGGAGATACTGAAATTCAGGTGATTTTAGATCAAGAAAAAATTGATTTGAAATATAACAACGAGAAAAAAACAGTATTGGAAGCTTTAAATGATGAGGGATATGACCCACCATATTCTTGTAGAGGAGGGGTATGTTGTTCTTGTAAAGCAAAAGTATTGGAAGGAGATATGATGATGAAAATGAATTATTCTCTAACTGATAAAGAAGTAGCTGAAGGTTATGTTCTTACATGTCAAGCTTATTCTACTACCCAAAATGTTACCTTGAGTTATGATGCATAAGGTATATTTGGTTGTAGGAGCAAGCTCAGGTATTGGGTTGGAATTGGTAAAATTAATTTCAGCTGATGAAACTAATCAGGTGATTGCTTTGGCTAGAAATATCGAAAATGTAGAAGAACTAAAGAATAAAAAAAACATTCAAACTAAAAATTTTGATCTATCCTCTTCATATTTAAAGAAAGAACTAGGAGAAATATTAAAAGATGTTCCGCGAATAGATTATGTAGTAAACAATGCTGGGTTATTGGTTAACAAACCATTTTTAGAATTAACTAAAGAAGATATATATTCGAGTTATCAGGTGAATATTTTAAGTCAATTTGAAGTGATTCAAACAGTGTTACCTAAAATGTTAGAGCTTGGAGGTCATGTGGTTAATGTTAGTTCGATGGGGGCATTTCAAGGTTCGGTTAAATTCCCAGGACTTTCAACCTATTCTTCTTCTAAAGCTGCTTTAACAAATTTGACAGAAATGTTAGCAGAGGAATTTAAAGATTCAAAGGTGAAATTTAATTGTCTTTGCCTTGGTGCTGCTCAAACAAAGATGTTAGAAAAAGCATTTCCAGGATATGAGGCGCCAGTTTCAGCTGAGTCAATGGCTGAATATATTTATAACTTTACGATGAATGCTTTTAGATGGATTAATGGTAAAGTAATTCCAGTTTCTCTTTCTACTCCATGATTAAATTTATCAGTTTACTTTTATTTCTAAATTGCTACATAACTTTTTCACAGCATTTACATCGAACAGTTATCGATATTGAAGGTAATCGATATCCAACTTATGTTGTTGGTGATCAAATTTGGATGGCAGAAAATTTAAGAGTAACTAGGTTTAGTAACGGAGATTCTATTGAGTTTATAAATCAGTCAGAAGTATGGGAAAGCTTAGAAACACCTGGTTTTTGGAAGTTTCCTGATTTTGATAAAAACAAAGAAATAGGTTTAGTTTACAATTGGTATGTTATTTCTGATACCAGAAATATTTGTCCTCGTGGTTGGCATGTGCCATCGGATAGCGAATGGACGAAAATGTTGAATTTTTTAGGGGGATCAAATGTAGCAGGGGTAACTTTAACTAAAAAAAATCGATTTTTTAGTTTTTTTAATAAAAAAACAGTAATAAACAGTAATTTTGGTGTTTATTTTTGTGGGTACTTAGGTTTTGATGGATCTTATTGTGATTTAAATACTAAATCAAGTTGGTGGTCAAAAACTGAAAATGTTTCTAATACAGCATGGAATCGAATGATGTCCAAAGATGATAATAAAGTGTATAGAGATGATGAAATAAAACAAGCAGGGTTATCTGTTCGATGTATAAAAAATTAAAAAATGAGTAAAATAGTAGTTTTATTAATTGTTTTATCTTTAGCTTCTTGTGCTAAAAAGAAGCACAAGATTGGAGATATGTATAAAGGGGGGTACATTTTTAAGATAAATATGTGGGGAAAAGGTTTATGTGCTGCTCCAGTAGATATAAAAAGTGTTGTTTGGGGATGTCAAGACACATATATTGATGGCGCAAACGGTCTAGATATTGGAGATGGAGAACAAAACACTAAAGACATAATATCTAATTGTGATTTACCATATAGTTGTGCTAAGGTTACCGATGATTATGTAACAGATAGTTATGATGATTGGTATGTCCCTTCAATTTCAGAATTAGAATTAATGTATAATCAATTGTATCTTAATGATTTTGGAGATTTTAAACCGGTTAATTATTGGAGTTCTTCTCAAAATTATTCACTAGGAGCTTGGTATTTAAAGTTCGAAACCGGAGAGAGAATGAATAATAAACATAAAGGGGAAAAATTATTTGTTAGACCAATACGATCATTTTAATTATGAGATCACTATTGATTAAAGAAATTAAAAGTTTTCTAACATCCATCATAGGTTATGTTTTTATTTTAATTTTTCTTATAACCTCTGGTTTATTTCATTGGGTGATATCCTACAATACGAACTTACTTGAAGGTGCAGAGTCTGATTTAATACCTTTTTTTAATCTTTCTCCTACTATTTTCTTAATATTAATTCCTGCAATAACGATGAAGTCAATTGCTGAAGAAAGAAAAAATGGAACAATTGAAGTATTGTTTACAAAACCAATTTCGGACTTTGAAATTATATTTTCTAAATACCTTGCCTCTGTTGTTTTATTAATTGTCGCTTTAATTCCGACTTTGG
>JBILUY010000204.1:0-4594 GCA_044370735.1 Crocinitomicaceae bacterium
CTTTAAAAATCAATAATCTTTCAGCCTTTAAAAGTAGTTACGAAGCTGTAATAAATGTTTTTAGTTTACCTTCGTTTTTTTATCCAAAAAAAATCGAATCAATTCCATTTATTCTTGAAAACCTACTTCTTTATTTTCTTATAATCATCAGCTTAAAAAACTATAAGGCCCTCTCTTTTTTTCCAGAAGATAAATTTTTTCTACTAGCAGGATTCACCATTTGCTTTTTTGCAGGAATTATTACCCCGGTACTGGGAGTTTTAATCAAATTTAAATCTTTAGGTTATATTTATCTTGTAATAGGTATGATCAAACTAAATTTTCATAAAGAAGTTAATGCATAATTTGTTTACACTAATAATTGTTCTTGCTTTCGTTTATTTCATACGAAAAACTACAAAAGAAAGCATTAGCAGTATTTCTTTATTTACAGCTTTAGCTACTAAGTTAATTGCAACCATTGGTGTGTGGTATGTTTATACATATTATTATTCTGACATCAAATTAAATGATATACACAAATATTTTAATGATGGTTACTTTTTAAATCAGTCTTATAAATCTGCTCCATTTGAAACATTAAAATTCATCTTAACGAATAAAACGACACCTGAAATTTCTGAATTAACTGATAAACTTTTATTTTGGACAAAACCTAATCAATACGGATTATTAAATGACAATCAGACAATTATACTTATAAATTTTCTTTTATGTTTTATAACGAATGATAATTTACTTTTACAAAGTATTTTGATTTCTATCTTATCATTTTATGTCACTTACAAATTATACACTCAAGTAACCTATCATTTCAAAACTTCAAATAAAATCATCTTTATTTTATTATTTTTTAATCCCTCTTATCTCATTTGGACTTCAGGCAATTTTAAAGAAACGTTTATTTATATAGGACTGTTTTTTTTATTCTTGAATTTATTGAAATTAATTTTTAAAGCAGACTCTTTAAAAACACACATTTTCATTTTATTCAATTTAATACTTATTCTTTTTTGTAAAAACTATGTCTTCATTTTACTATTTCCAGGAGTATGTGGAATATATCTAGGAAAATATCTGTTCATTAAATATAAAACGGCTATAATTTCAATTTTATATACTCTTTTTTTATCTCTGTTTATACTTGAAGGCCTATTTTATAACCCAGTTAATTTTGATAATAATATCAAAAACCCTGAACAACAGAAGTTATTTTTTAAGAAAATTAATAGTAAGTCCTACAACCAAAATGCGCTAGGTACAAATAGAAATGTATTTGAAATTTTAAGATTTAAACAAAGAGATCAACAATTTGAAGCAAAATCTCAAAAAGCTAAAACAGTTATTTATTCACCTACCCTTGATGGAAATCCTGCAACAATCTTAAAATGTATCCCTTATTCAATTGCAAATACAATTTTTCGACCAAATCTTATCGATTTAAAAAATCCGTTACTTTTACCTGATTGTATCACCACAATTATTCTATGGATTTTAATATTCACTGCAATATTCTGGAAAAAACCGAATCAACCTATAACTGAAAAAAAATTCATTATAGTTATTTTGTTTTTTGTCATATTAAATCTGATAATCCTGGGGATACTGGTACCCGTACTTGGAAATTTAATAAGATATAGAGCTCCTATTTTACCATTATTAATGTTAGCCTTAGCATTAAAAATTGACTATAGTAAAATTCCATTATGGAATAAATTGTAATTTTGAAAATAAAAAATTGGAGTACATTTTATCCTTCTTTTATTTGATACTGATTTTGATTTTCATCAAAAAATCACGCTATTTTAAAAATACAAACCTAAAAACGAATACTTTATATTTTCTATTTTTAATTAAACTTATTTCAGCTTATTGTTTATTTCTTGTTTACACACACTATTATACGGATAGAACTACTGCTGATATATTCAAATATTTTGATGATTCTACTTGGTTATATAAAAATGTATTTTCTAAATCGCCGATTAATTACCTTAAAATCATTTTTGGTATTCATACAGACGAACCCTATATTCACTACGAGTTAAAAAAGACACAATATTGGTTTAAACCGCACGAAACTAATGTATTTAATGATAACCGTACTGTTATCCGTTTTAATTTAATAATCTATTTAATTTCATTAGGATATTATCATATACATACACTAATTCTATGTTTCTTGTCTTTCATTGGATTAACTGGAATTTATAAAACATTTCACAAATTATTTCCAAATCAATCATTAATACTCATAACAGGAATATTTCTTTTACCGTCTGTTTTATTTTGGGGATCAGGTATATTAAAAGAAAGCATATTACTATTTTCAATTGGAATATTTGTATATCAGCTATCAGAATTTTACTTCTTCAAAAAAAGAGCTTTTACCACCTTTTTCTGGATTACAATCTCATTTTTTTTACTAACAATCACCAAAACTTACGTTATCATAACATTAATTCCAAGTGTAATCGCCTTATTAACCTATAAAAAATTTCAAAATTTAAAGCCTATTATTTATTTCACCATTATCCATATACTCTGTATAACTACCGCATTAATTATAAATCAACTAAATCCAGAAATAGACATTCTTGGAAATCTTGTTTATAAACAACATGACTTTCTAAATGTAGCAAGGGATACAAAAGCTACAAGTGTAATTTATGTGGAAAAATTATCAAACCAACTATATTCATTTGTGCATTTTAGCCCTTTAGCTTTGATTAATGGTTTATTAAGACCAAGTATTTTTGAATTAAAGTCTTTACCTTTTTTACCTTCAGTATTAGAGTCAAGTCTTTTATTGGTTGGTATCATATTTATTGGTTTCAAAAGAAAAAAAACGCTAAATCAAGAGCAAATTTTGATTTTAACCTTTTCTTTATTTTTTTCCTTATTTCTTGCCTTACTAATAGGCTTAGTTGTACCAGTTTTAGGAGCAATTGTTAGATACCGAGTCCCTTACCTTCCATTTTTATATTCCACAATATTTTTAATGATTGATTTTCCTAAAAATGAATTCTTGTTCAAAATAAATCGTATTCTAACAAAATGAAAACTTTCAAAATACTACTCGCTTTATTTTTATTCTCTAGTTGCATTAAAGGCAAAAAAGTTGATTTTATATTTCACAATACAACAATACATAGTTGTGATGAAGGGAATCATACCTATGAAGCTGTCGCAATCACTGATGGAATTATAACTGAACTTGGACCAGAAAGACAAATATTAAATAAATATAGATCAGAATCAGATGAAGATTTAGGCGCAAAATTCATTTATCCTACATTTGTAGATGCAAATCTCAAGCTTTTTGAGGTATTAATAGAACGTTTTTCAATTCAAACAAAAAACACTGATAATCAAAAACATCTAATTTATTTAATTGAGAAGAAATTAGAAGAAACAACTATTCCAATCATAACTATTGATTCACCAAAATTTACAAATGAAGATATACTACAAATTGTAAATCAATATTTTCCTAAACAACAATTTTATATTCTTAATCAAAAAGAATTAATTAAAGTAAAAAATTCAAATTCTATCATACATTCTGAAATAGATAAAAACCTTATACTATCAAATTTATTTAACTCAAATTACAATCAATTTAGTCAACTTTATTATGAACTAGAAAACGAACTAATTGAACATGGATTCTATGATGTTTTGATTCACGACTGTAGTCAAAAGGAATTTGATTTTTTAAACAGATTAACAAAAAAACTTAAAATCAATTTACACTTATACATTGATTTTTTTAACAGTACACCACCAAAAAACAACATAAAAATTGCTGGATTTTATTTAAATGAAAGAAACAAAGCTTCCATAAATAAAATGATATCTGTAAAAAAACCATTAAGTTTTTCAAGTATCTTTTTTAAAGAAAACACAAAATTATTAAAAAGTAATATCTCAACTATAAACCAAGATCACCGATGGATTTGTCTAGTTGAATCTGAATTAAATGAGGAAAACATTGAACTATTAAATAATCTAAATATATATCCATCTATAAATTTTAGATCTAATATTTATTTAAAAAATAATTTTTTAGCATGTTATGGATCAGGAGATTCTTCCCCATTCGAAATGGAACTTGCCTATATTCAAAATAAAGATCAAAACGATATTCAGAAATACAAAACATTATTTTCAAATAGTCAAAAACTTATTTTTCAGGACAATAAAAAAGGGAGTTTAGAAAAAACCAAACATTTTAACATGTTAATTCTAAGACAAAAATTAGAAAAAATCAATTCAATTGAACAGCTTTATGTACAACGAGTTTATATTAAAAACAAACTTATCTATAGAGCAGACTAATAATATATCAATATTTTTTTCTATATTTATTTGAAATGTAAAACATTATATCATGAGATTATTCGACATACCCTTTTATCAGCTACAACATTTTCCAAATGAAAAAATGTTTACTACAAAAACTAATGGCTCATGGGTTTCAATATCAACAAATGAATTCTTACATCTAGTTGAAAAAACATCACTAGGACTTATTGAATTAGGTATTCAAGAAAATGATAAAATTGGAATTATTTCAACAAATAGATATGAA
>JBILUY010000205.1:0-4578 GCA_044370735.1 Crocinitomicaceae bacterium
TGAATAAATCGAAGCTGAACAAGCTAGAAGAGGAACACTTTAATAATTATGAATGATGAGTTATGAATTATGAATGAATTCAAAACTCAATCGAAAAGATGGGTTATGAATTTTCATAACCCATTTTTTCTAACTCATAACTCATAAACCATAACTTATAACTCAAAAATATGTTAATGCCTATTTTACAATTATGAATTATGGGTGATAAATTATAAATGAATTCAAATCCTATTTTCTAACTCATAACTCATAAACCATAACTTATAACTCAAAAATATGTTAATGCCATTTAACCTAAATAAGTGGATTGAGGAAAATCAACACTTATTGCAACCGCCTGTTAATAATACAGTTTTATTCAAAGATTCTGATTTTATCGTAATGATTATCGGAGGACCAAATGCACGCAAAGATTTCCATTATAACGAAGGTGAGGAGTTATTCTACCAATTGAAAGGAGACATGAAATTGCCGATTATACAAGATGGAAAACGTAAAGTAATCGATATAAAAGAAGGGGAAATGTTTTTGTTACCAGGTAAAACATACCATTCACCACAACGATTTGCAGATACTATCGGTTTAGTAATTGAACGCAACAGGCAAGATGTAGAGTTTGATTCTTGTACTTGGTTTTGTGATAAATGCGATGAAAAATTATATTCTGAAGAATTTAAATTAAAGGATATTGTAGGACAATTATCTGCATTATTACAAAAAGTATATGATTCAGAAGAAATTCGTACTTGCAAAAAATGTGGAACAGTGATGGAAGTTCCAACAGCAGAAAATAATATGTATTTACAAAATTCATAATCCATAATCCATAAATCATAATTCAAAAATATGTCAAATCAAAAAACAGCAACCATTATCGGATCAGGATTAGTTGGTTCGTTATGGGCAGTATATTTATCAAGAGCAGGGTATAAAGTTTCTACATACGATCGTCGTTCAGATTTACGTAATGTTGCTTTATCAGCAGGAAAATCAATCAATTTAGCGACTTCATATAGAGGTTGGAAAGCATTAGATGCGTTAGGTATTGGTGATCAAATCCGTGAAATTGCGATACCAATGTATAGTCGTACCATTCATGCTTTAGACGGATCTGTAAGTGTGATGCCGTACGGAAAAGAAGAACAAGCGATTTATTCTGTTTCAAGAGGGGAGATTAATGCTAAGTTATTAGAGATTGCAGGAAATTCTGCGAATGTAGAAATGCATTTTGACGTAGATTGTATTTCTGCTGATACTAAAGCAGGGAAGTTTTCGCTAAAAGATTTAAAAACTGGAGAAGTTTCGCACCACGAAACAGATTTATTGTTTGCAACAGATGGTGCATTTTCAGCAGTGAGGTATCACGGGTTTCAAAAAACAGATCGTTTTACATATAGTCAAACGTATATCGAAGATGGGTACCGTGAAATTTTGTTGCCAGCAAACGAAGATGGAACGCACAAATTAGAGAAAAACAGTCTACATATTTGGCCAAGAGGACGTTTTATGTTGATTGCGTTGCCAAATTTTGATGGTTCGTTTACGTGTACCTTATTTATGCCGTTTGATAATCATGAATATTGTTTTAATAAATTGACAAATAGAGAGAGTGTTGAAGATTTTTTCAAAGAAGTTTTTCCTGATTTCTTTGAGATGATGCCAAACGTAGCAAATCGTTGGGAAGATCATCCATTGTCACCGTTAGCGTTAATTCGTTGTTATCCATGGACAAATGGTAAAATGGCTTTAATGGGGGATGCGGCTCATGCTACCGTACCTTTTTATGGCCAAGGAATGAACTGCGGTTTTGAAGATTGTACAGTAATGTGGGAGTTAATGCAAGAGCATGGAGACAATTGGCCGTTGATTTTTAGTGAGTATGAAAAATCAAGAAAACCGAATTGTGATGCGATGCAAGAGTTATCTTTGCAGAACTATTTAGTGATGAGAGATAAGGTTACAGATCCAATTTTTAAGATGATTCATAAAATTGAGCATAGAATGTCTGTGTTATTTCCGGAAAATTATATTCCTTTGTATAGTATGGTTTCATTTACCAATACGGAGTACAAAAATGCACTTAAGTATGGAAATGAGCAACAAGAGGCAATTCGCAATATGATAGAGCGTTATGATTTGTCAGAAACGACCTCTTTTGATACTTTAGATGAATTAATTTTTCAACATTTTAAAGACGCGGTGATGGGTTAATCACTTGTTTTTTAATAAAAAAGCAATTTATGAAAGAAACAACAGAAAAATTGGTTGAACGTTTAGAAGAAAAGTTCACAGCAATTGATCAAAATTATGAAACTCATTTAGAAGGGTTGGTTTGGGCGAATCCAATTACGTATTGGGATTATATTCAGCCAGATGCGTTATTGAATTTGCAAGTTCAACGTACAACGTTACCAGATGAGATGGTGTTTATCATGTATCACCAAATCAATGAGTTGTTGTTTAAAATGATTTTGTGGGAAGCAGAGCAAGTAACAACAAACGAAAATCTTACCGCTCCTTTCTTTACACAAAAATTAGATCGTATTAGTCGTTATTTTGATATGCTTTCGTCTTCTTTTTCAATCATGCAAGATGGTATGGAAGTGGAGCAATATTTGAAATTTAGAAATACACTTACACCTGCAAGTGGTTTTCAAAGTGCACAATACCGTTTGATTGAGTTTGCTTCTACAGATACAATTAATTTGATTGATTTCCGTTTCAGAGCAACTATTGATCGTAATACGCCAATCGAACATGCTTACGAACATTTATACTGGCATGCAGCGGGTAAAGATCATACAACAGGTAAGAAAAACACGTTGATTACCTTGTTTGAGAAAAAATACAAAGCAATGTTCTTACGTAAAATGGAGGAATACAATGTTTCTAACTTGTATGCTAAATTTAAGTCTCTTCCTGATGAGGTAAAAGCAGATAAGGATTTGATTCAAGCAATGCGTCATTATGACTATACCGTGAACGTATCATGGGTAATGGCACACTACAATGCTGCTGCTAAATATTTACAACCTAAAGGCGAAGTAATCGAAGCAACTGGTGGTTCTGATTGGAGAAAATATATGCATCCACGTTACCAACGCCGTATCTTCTTCCCAGATCTTTGGTCAGCACAAGAATTAGAAGATTGGGGGAAAGACGTTTGATGAATTATAAGTGATGGATTATGGTTTATGAGTGATGATTCATCTATAATTCATAAATCATAATTTATAAATATTAAAGAGCACGAGCATTCGTGCTTTTTTAATTTATTTTGGTGCCAAAACTCTTTAAAAAATCAATTTTTGGCACCAAAATAATTCTATTTTAAATAAACAATTCTTTCATAGTGATTGAATTAGATAAAATGGCATTGCTGTATTCGTTTGATTTTATCCCGAAGGTAGATACCAAACACGTATAGATACTTTTTTTTGTTCCCGTTGTTTTTCTGAATTCGTTTTCTTTGTTTCGAAGCTGTTTTAGGGAGTTTGCATCCAAAGAAACTTCTTCGTTGTAAAATTTAAGTTCACAGAGTGTCACCACACCATCGTTTCTGTCTATCACAAGGTCTATTTGTGCATTTTCATTTCTCCAAGGATAATTGGTAGATGCTATTTGGTCACATTTGAGCGCTTTTTTTAATGGATCGACGTGTTTCAAACAAATCGTTTCGAAAACATATCCGCACCAAGAAATGTACGATTGATGTTGAAACAAGCTGTTCCAAGAGATTCCTTTGTGTTTTTGAATGAATTTTAAGTGGAATAAACAAAACTCATCGTAAATGCGATATAAAACGACTTTTTTGTTGTTTTTGAATGCTTCGTATTTTAGTATAAATCCAGATTGGATGAGGTCTTCCAATGAATTACTGAATTTGCCACCAGATGAAATGCCAAGTGCTTCAATTAGTTCATTACGTGTGATACCTTCTTTTCGTTTATCGGCAAGCACGTTCATGATGCGTTGTTGGTAAGAATGTTCGTCAAACAAAGATTTGAATACTTCGTCATATTCATTTTCTAAATAAGCACCCGGTTGAAAACACAAACGGTCGATGGTTGCGACTACCGATTCACCTGCTTGAAGATGTTCTAGATATTCCGCGATACCACCAATAGACATATAAAGTTTTAGAAGTTCATATTCTTCCATTCGAATTCCTTTGTATCGTAAAAAGTCTTTCGTTTCTTTTAATGTAAAAGGCATTAATTTTATAGTCTGTGTAATACGCTTGCTTAATCCTTTTACATTTCGAATGATTTTTTTGACCATATAGGAGGCGGCAGAACCACAAATTACGACTATTAAATCAGTACGAGTAGTGCAGTAGTCGTTCCAGAAATTTTCAAAAGCGCTTAAAAAACCAGATTTTTGAGAGTCAATCCACGGAAATTCATCGATAAAAATGACTTTTTTCTTTTTCGTTTCTTTGATTGTTTTTAAGTGTCTTTTGAGTAAGCTAAAAGCTTCTAACCAGTCTGTTGGTATAGGTTCGTTTTTGAATTTATTGTCTGTGTATTCGTTTAGTTTAAGTACGAAATTTTTGATTTGTTTCATTTTGCTTTC
>JBILUY010000043.1:0-15687 GCA_044370735.1 Crocinitomicaceae bacterium
GTTAAACATCGGTAACTGAATTGTTACTTTAGGCGCATTGTTTAGATCAAAATCTGGTGTTTTTTCGTTAGCTCTTTTATTTTTTGTTTTAGCATAAGCAATTGAAAGTGATAGTTGTAATACAGAATAAAAGAAAATTAACAATAAACAGATACCATAAATACTCAAAATAATTTTTGCCAATAGGTGAGACCAATAATGTTCTTTTCCATTCCAATCACCCCAATTAAACATCCAGGTAACTTTTAATGAAACGTTAAAAGGTCTTTTTTCGTCAAATGTATAATTATTCGCGTGCTCTTCTTTTAAAGTAAACGAGTTTAAAGTCTTGTTTTCGTAATCTTTATCAGTTACTTTTAATACATATGTACCAAAAGGAATATTTTTAAAATTGAAAAATCCATCATCATCCGTTTCCGTTTTGAATACTTTTTTTGTTTTAAAGTTTTGAATTTGAACTTTTAATTCTTCAATATCTCTGCTTGTTTTTTGGTCAACAATTTTACCTCTAACTAATTTAGAAGATTGTCCAAATGAAATTGCAGTAAGCAAAACAAATAATGCTGAAATTATAATTTTTGGCATAATTATTGATGTATTATTTCGTTTAGTCTTTTTCAATTTTTTGTCTTTTAAGAAAAAAGGGCAAATATAGATTTTATTACGTTAAATTAAAAGTAAGGTGAAGTTTAGGTCTTTAAAATATCCTATTTTTAGCGTTTAAAATTTATTAACTCCAATATGAAGAGGCTTTTATCCATTAGTATATTCTTTTCTTTATTTTATAATTATTCTATTGCTCAATCATCTACACCGCCTAAATTAGTTGTGGGTATTGTTGTTGATCAAATGTGTTATGATTATTTATACCGTTTTCAAGATCGTTTTTCTACGGATGGTTTTAGAAAGTTAATGGAATATGGAGTAAATTGTAGAAATACACATTTTAACTATATGCCTACGTATACTGCACCTGGACATGCAAGTATATATTCTGGAACAACTCCTTCTAACCATAAAATTGTAGCGAATGATTGGTATAGTAGAGAATTGAAAAAAGAGATCTATTGTGTAGAGGATACATTAGGTAGGTCTCCTCGTAATTTAAAAGCGTTAACAATAACAGATCAATTGAAATTAACTTATCCTAATGCAAAAGTCTTTTCTTTATCAATAAAAGATCGAAGCGCCGTTTTACCTGGTGGACATTTGTCGAATGGTAGTTTTTGGTATGATGATAAAACAGGTAAAATAAAAACCAGTGATTACTATAAAAAGAATACATTAAGCTGGCTGGATGAGTTTAACAATCGTAATTATGTAAAAAAAGCTTTTGAAAAAGGTTGGGTGCCAATGTTTCAAAACAGTTCGTATGCTTCTTGGTACAGTGATTCTTCCAAATATGAACAATCCATTTTTAAGTCAAACAAATTTCCATACGATTTAAAAGGGAAATTTTCTGAAAAAGAAGAATGCAAATTGTTTACATATTTACCAGAAGCAAATACCTTTCTTACTGATTTTGCTCTTGAAATGATTAACCATGAACAACTTGGAAAAGATAAAACATCTGACTTTCTATGTGTAAGTTATTCATCAACCGATATATTAGGGCATGCATTTGGTCCTTATTCCCATGAACTTGAAGATATGTATATACGACTTGATTTAGAATTAGCTCGTTTGATTTCATATTTGGAAAAAAATATTGGGAAAGAAAATTTCGTATTGTTTTTAACTGCAGATCATGCTGTTTTACCCGTTCCTCAAATGTTGGTTGATTTAAAATTACCAGGAGGTTATTTTTATTTAAATGAATTGGAAACTAAATTAAGACAAGAGGTAATCGGTCAATTTAAAAGTGATTTTATTCTAAAAATCATGAATAATAATGTTTATTTTGATAGAGAATTAATTCAAAATAAAGGGATTGATTATAATGAAGCATTGATGTTTGTTCGAAATAAAATTGAACATTGGGAAAATGTGTTTCAAGTTTATACAGCGAATGAGTTAAAATCAAATCAAATTTCGGATGACAATTGGTCTAAAATGGTTTTAAATGGATTTGATAAAGAATTGAGTGGTGATATACTATATGTATTAAATCCTGGGTTTTTATCAAAAAAGCACGAAGGAGATGAAGCTTCTTTCAAAGGTACTTCACACGGAAGTCCATTTGGTTATGATACACAAGTTCCACTTTTGTTTTATGGTAAAAATATTAAACACAGAGATATTTTTAGAAAAATAGAGATTGTTGATATTGTTCCTACATTAGCACCGATATTAAATATCGCACAACCTTCTACTACTACTGGTACGCCTATTTTGGAGGTTCTTAATCAATTGAACGATTAATACATCTCTTTAGAAATTGTTTAGAAACATACCATTGACCTGCGAAAAAATTACTGTTTACAATTGTTTTGTCTTCTATACCTATTTCCAGTTGGGCATTTTTATTGTTTTTGTATGTCTTAAATAATAAGTCCCACCATTTAAAAACAGCACCATAATTTTGATCGTAGTTTTCTTTATCAATGCTGTGGTGTAATCTATGATCTAATGGAGTGATGAAAATATATTTACCTAAAATTCCGTAATTCCAATTTACGTTTGAATGACAAATATGAAGATGAATGTCTCTTAAAGCGTGAACAAGAACTATATTCTCGATGTAAAATCCACCTATAAGATAGACTAATGAATAAAAAACAGCATTAAAACCTGCTTCCCAAAAACTTCCTCGAACAGTAGTGATTAAATTAAATTCAGTTGCTGAATGGTGATGTGCATGTAATTCCCAAAATGCCCCCCAATGATTAAAACGATGCCTTAAATAATGAACGAAGTCTGCAAAGATAAATAAAACGATAAATTGTAATATTGGATTTGTTAGATAGTTAGTGAATTGAAAGTGAGCGTATTTGTCTAATAAGCTTGTTAATACATAGAATATTCCGAAAGTGCTAACAAATACAATAAAATCAAAAATATTCGAAATGCTCAATAGGTAGCACCAAAGATCTTGTTTTCCTGATTTAGACCTGTTTAAAAGTCTCTTTGTACCAGAATTTTGCCAACCAACTGCAATAATTTCAATTAAAAATGCAATAGAACTAGCTGTAATTGAAATAAAAAAGGCTTTTAAAGTCCAGTTACTTAATTGCGATGCTTTTAAAAATTTTTGAATAAAACTTCCGGGTGTAGAGATTAGATTTTTTATTTCGTCAAAATAATATATGACAGGAATAAGAATTCCTATGAATAAGCAGATTAAAACAATACATTTTAATTGATGTTCATTCTTATTCGCCATTCTTTTGGGTATAAATTGTTAAACCTATTTCCTAAATGTTTGATAAAACCTAACGGTTGATTTTGATATGTAATTAAGCAGTAACCTTTTTCTCCTTCTAATGGAAATGTTTCTCCTTTTAAGTAATGTAAAGCTTGTTGTTTATTTATTTCTATTTTAGGTAGTTGATTGTTTAATAATGTTGAAAAAGGCAAAACTTCGTGAGGAATTAACCCCTTTCTAGATATTTCACCAATTTCTGTTCCAAAATGAATAATTTTTAGGTGTTGTTTTAAATTGAAAAACAAATCAATAAATTCTTTTTTTACACCAAATAAATGTTCTTTAAATTGTAGAATTTCTAATGGTTCAATATTTATGTATTGTTCTAGTAATGATTTGTCTTTGAATTTTGTAATGTTTTTATCTTGATTGATTTTTTGTTTTTTTGGATTGAAATCTTGATACTCACCATTTTTTTGAATAACCGCAATGAAAAAACCTTCCGTTTCTACTTTTGATGGTAGGCCATAATTTCCAATTCCATTTCTTCCTTGTGGTAATAAATCTGTCTCGATATTTAAAATATTCCCTCCTAATTCTTTGGTAATCCATTGAATGTTTTCTTCGTTTTCGGCAGAATTAAAAGTACAAGTAGAATAGATTAAATACCCTTCATTTTTTAGAGCGTCCCAACAATCAGCCACGATACGTTTTTGTCTTGATGCACAAAGGTTCACATTGTCTTCAGACCATTCATCTCGTGTTTTTGGATCTTTTCGAAACATTCCTTCACCAGAACAAGGAGCATCAATGATTATAACATCGAAAGTCTGTTTTAGTAGATTAAAATCTTTAGGATCATTATTAGTTACGATGTTATTATAAGTCCCCCATTTAATAATGTTTTCTTTTAGAATTTGAGCGCGAGATTGAATTACTTCGTTGCTAACTAAAAGTCCTTTATTATTTAAAAAACTAGAAGTAAGTGTACTTTTTCCGCCCGGTGCAGCACACAAATCTAAAATAACAGGTTCTTCAGGTAGAGTAAGTTTTTTTAATACAAAATCTAAAAACATAGATCCCGTTTCTTGTGGGTAGTAACTACCTGCGTGAAAAAGAGGATCTAAAGTGTATATAGGTCTTTCCTTTAAAAAATAGGCGTTTTCACACCACTTCACGGAATTATCACAAAGCGATAGATCATTTTTTTTGAAAGGGTTGAAACGAATAGCAATAGGGGAAATGGAATTTAACGCAGTGAGTAATTTTTCTCCTTCGAGAAACTCATCTTGCAATACTTTTTCTTTGAATTTTTCGGGAAAATCTTGCATAGCTTATCGTTGAAATGGAATTCTGGCTCCTGCACTTACAGTCTGATCAGTAAATAATCCTAGTTTGTACATATAATGTCCAGTGATAGCAATCATTCCAGCATTATCAGTACAGTATTGGAATTCTGGTATATAGGTGTCCCATTTGTGTTTTTCTCCAAGTTCTTTTAATTTTTGACGAACTCCCGAATTTGCTGAAACGCCTCCTGCTATTGCAATCTGATTGATTTTTAAATCTTTACTAGCTTTTATCAATTTCTTGAATAAGATTTCAATAATTGTATGCTGTACCGAAGCACAAATGTCATTTAAATGTTCATTTACAAAACCAGGAAGTTCTTTTTCTTTTTGTTGTAAAAAATAAAGAATGGATGTTTTTAATCCGCTAAAGCTGTAATTGTATTCTTGTATTTGAGGTTTAGCAAATTCAAAAGCAAGTGGATTTCCTTCTTTTGCATATTTATCAATCAAAGGTCCTCCAGGGTAAGGGAAGCCTAATAATTTCGCCGTTTTATCAAATGCTTCTCCTGCAGCATCATCAATCGTTGAACCGATGATTTCCATTTCTAAATGACTTTTAACTAGTACAATTTGAGTATGTCCCCCCGAAATCGTTAAACATAGAAAAGGAAATGATGGCGCTTTTGCATCGTTATTACTAATGAAATGTGCTAGGATATGGCCGTGCATATGGTTAACATCAATCAATGGGATGTTTTTTGCTAAAGCAAATGCTTTTGCGAAGGAAGTTCCAACAACCAACGAACCTAATAATCCAGGACCTTTTGTAAAAGCAACAGCATCAATTTCATCCGGATTTATTGCTGCTTTTTTGATAGCTGCATCTACGACTGGTATGATGTTTTGTTGATGTGCTCTTGAGGCTAATTCAGGAACTACACCTCCATATTGTTTATGAATTTCTTGCCCAGCTACAACGTTTGATAAAATAGTTGTATCTTTGATAATTGCGGCTGAAGTATCATCGCAAGATGATTCAATGCCTAAGATGATGATCGATTTTTCTTTCAAGTCTTAAACAAAATTGGTTGAATGTCAAAGTTACTTAAATTATTAGGAAAAATAACGACCATTTCTTTAGAATGGTTCCTAGTAGCTTTTATTCTGTTTGCTTTTCTTGTTCGAACTAGTCCTGTACAAACGTATTTAGCTCAACGAGCAACAACTTATTTTTCTAAAGAGTTAAAAACGAATGTAGATATAAAGCGTGTTTCGATAGTTTTCTTTAATCGTTTGGTGTTGGACGGTGTAAATATTGAAGACAGACATGGAGATAAAATAGCTTATATGAAGTCATTGTTTGTCACTTTAAAAAGTATCAATCAAATTAAGCATGAAATTCGTTTAAAACAATTGAAGGTCGAGAATGGGGTTTTTCATTTCAATCAAAGTAAAAGAAATGGGAAATTTAATTTTGATTTTATCATTGATTATTTCTCAAACTCAGATAAATCTGATACCAATCCATATAGTTTTAAAGTAGATCAAATTGCGTTAAAAGGCATGGATTTAAAGTATGATGATTTTCGGGATAAACCTAAAACGGATGAAATAGATTATGATCATATACATCTAAAGAAATTTTATCTATTCGCAGATAATTTTTCCTTACAAAAAGGTACAATAAAAGCTGCTGTAAATCAATTGTCTTTAAGAGAAAAATGTGGTTTGAGAATTCGTAAGTTTTCAGGTTATGTAAAAGTGAATGACACAGGAATTCGAGTTAAAGAACTTAGAGCTAAAATAAACCGCTCCGAGGCCTATTTACCTAAATTTCAGATGTTATTCTCTAGTTGGTCAGATTTTAAAGAGTTTGATGATAAAGTCCGTTTTGATGCAATTTTAGATAATAGCAATGTTAATATGAAAGATATTCGCTTTTTCGCTTCAGAATTAGAGGGTATGGATCAGATTTGTAAAGCTAAGGCCGTTGTAAGTCAGTCTCTCAGTAAAATGACAATCGATAAGTTTCGATTAGAATTTGGTAAAAATAGTATTTTAGAAGGTAAAGTTATTTTGCCAGATTTTAGAGACTTAAAAAAATTACAGTATGATGAGTTTTTTACTTACGCCAAAGTTACCACGGAAGATATTGAAAATTTTAATTTTCCTAAAATTACAGGTATACAACCTATAGAACTGAATGAGTATCTCGAAAAATTTAATTTTTTTGAATGTACAAACTTAAAGGTTGTTGGTTCTAATCAAAATAGTAATGTATTTGCAAATAAAATTCACACCAAAATAGGTTCTTTTAATTTAACTTCAGGAATAAACATTAAACACAATACAAGTAAGGACAATTATTATTTTACTTCTTTAGATTCTACTACTAAAAAAATAAAAGTAGATAGTTTGGATTTAGGTAAAATGTTTGATTTTGATTATGTTGGTAAATTATCAGGAAATTTAAAAGTTGTTGGTTTATTTGATTTTAAAGGTGATTTTGCATTTAAAAGTATACAGGGTGTTGTAAGTCAGGTGCTTGTAAATAATTATAAATATAGGTCCATAACTTTAAAGGAATTTAGTTTTGAGCATGATCTTATAAAGACAGTCTTTGAATCGAATGATCCAAATGCACTTTTAAATTTTAATGGTTTTGTCTCATTGAAAAATGACTATAATTTTGATTTTACGAGTAAAATTCAAAAATTAGATTTATTTCAGACAAATTTTTCTAAAGAACAAGTTTCAAATCTGTCCGGTGATTTTGAAGTTGACTTATCAGGTTTAACGTTAAACACGGTAAGAGGAGATTTGAAGGCACAAGACTTAATTCTTTTTAAATCGGGTAAAAGATTAGATGTTAAACAGCTAGTTTGTGAATTAGATCGATATAAAACTAAAGATGAATTGAACGTAAAATCTTCAATATTTGATGTGAAGATTGAAGGTGATTTTGAAGTGAATTCAATTGTTAGTCAGGTTAATAACGGGGTTAATTCAGTGTTTCCTACATTGTTAAGTAAGAAAAAAATATTTAAAAAAGACAAGGTTTCCAATTTGGAATATGCCATCAGAATAAATGATTCTAAAGCCTTTTTTGAGATGTTTGTTCCAGAGCTAAAGCTATCAAAAGGATCTAAACTTAAAGGGTATATAAATGAAGAAGATATAGAAATTGATTTAAAAGCTGCTTCACTTGAATATAAAGGGATTGAATTTAAAGAATTGAAATTTAAGAGTGATTTACATCAAGGTATGTTGGAGACTGAATTAGAGTCTTCGAAATTTATATTAAGTGATACAATTAAGTTGTCTGAATTTGATTTTTATGCTAAAGGTGAGGATAACTTGTTAAATACTCATTTGAATTGGACTTCTGGAAAAGAAGAATCAGATATTTCAATGAATGTTTCAATGCATTCAAAATCTAAGGTCTTATTAGAAATGTTACCCTCTTATTTTCATATTAATAAAAATAGATGGGATCTATTCAAAACTGCAGATATAATAATTGATAAAAATTATGTCAGATTTGAAAATTTAGAATTAAAACATAAAGATGAATTAATAGCATTAGATGGAGTGCTGTCAAATAATGTAAATGAATATGCAAATTTAGTTGTTTCTAATTTTGAGTTAGAGAATATTAGTGCTGTTTTAGGATTGCCAAAAAAAATCAAAGGTAAATTTAATGCGGATATACAATTATCTAATCCTTTTGTAAAAATAGAGGCATCTGGAGATGCCTTAATTAATGATTTAGTTGTAAACAAAGAGAAGGTAGGGACAATTGATTTATCAGGCAAATGGATTTCCAATAGTCAGGCTTTTCAATTAAAAGGAAATGTAATTTATCGCGATAATCCTTCTTTCAATTTTTCAGGATTTTATTATCCTTTTAAACAGAAGGATGACATGGATTTTGATTTGGAATTTAATGGTACAGATATTCAAATAACCAATGCTTTTGTAGACGAAGAAATTTTGAATGATATACAAGGGAACCTTTTTGGAGAGATGCATTTAGGCGGTGATTTGTTTAATCCACTGTTATTAGGTGAGATCGATTTACAAGCAGGTAGAACTAAAGTTGAGATGCTGGGAGTTTATTTTGGTTTTGATGGAAAGATTGTTTCTGACAAAAATGGATTTTACATCAAAAATATGCCATTGAGAGATCAAGAGGGAAAAACAGGTTTTTTAAATGCAAATGTATCTCATACAAAGTATAAAGATTGGAAGTATACTTTAAACATTGATTTTAGAGAGGATATTACAAGTTTACCGGGTATGAGAATACCAATTAATCGTTTTTTAATTTTAAATACCAACTACAAAGAAGGGGATGTATATTATGGTAAAGCTTATGGAAAGGGAGTTTTTAAGATGGAAGGGTCACAATCCAATATCTCAATAACAACCGACATCGAGACGGAAGAAGGAACGAGTGTAAACTTTCCAATGTACGGTCAATCCGCTGTGCAAGAGGATAATTTTATTTCATTTTTGAAAAAAAATGAAAAAATAAAAACGACTGATAAAAAAATAAATTTTGCCGGAGTTGATTTTAATTTAAATCTTCGAGTAAATCCGACATCAAAAATGAGATTGATCTTTGATGAAAAATTAGGTGATGAGATTACTGCCTTCGGGGAAGGTGATTTAAACATTAAAATTGATCAGAATAATGATGTTCAGATGAACGGTATTTATAAGATTAAAAATGATGCTGGTCAAAAAAGTACCTATAACTTTGTATTAGGGCCTATTAAACAAGGATTTATTATTGAGGAAAATGGTTCAATTTCATGGAATGGGAATCCGTATATAGCCACCTTGGATTTAACAACATATTATAATTTATATACAAGCTTAAATGAAATTGTACCAGTATCTTCAGTTTCAAGTTCTCAAAATTTTCAAGATATAAAATGTAACTTAAAATTGTCTGAAACAATTGAAAAGCCTAAATTAAATTTTGAAATAGAACTTGCAAAAACAGGGACGGGCGTAACAGATGATGCTAGAGCTGCTCTTGAACGTATTAATAAAACACCAGAAGAATTAAATAAACAATTCGTTTCATTATTGTTGTATAAAAAGTTTCAGCCTTTATTATCTTCAAATAACTCAGTTGGTTCAAATGCTGTTGCGGACTTGGTCGCTAATCAGCTGAATAGTTTGTTATCTGATTTGTCAAAAGATTATAAATTTAATGTCTCATATAATTCTACGAACTTAAATGCTGACCCAACACAAAACACCAATAATTTAAATAAGTTAGCGATGGGTGTAACTAAAGATTTCTTTGATGGTAAGCTTTTAATAAATGGTACATTTGGAAGGACTTATACGACTAATCAAAGTATGTTGATTGGTAATGTTAGTATAGAGTATAAGTTGAATGAAGATGGTACGATTCGTGTAATTGCATTCAATGAGACGAATGATTTTAACGTAAGTGCTCAATTAAATAGTAGAACAACCCAAGGAGGAGGAATTAATATACAAGAAGAGTTTTCATCTATAAATGATTTTGATTTGTATCAAAAAATGATGAATATTTTTAGAGCTGAAAACCGAAAAAGAATAATAAAAAGAAAGAAAAAAGGTCGTGTACCAGTTGTAAATCCAAATGTTAATAAATTACCAGAAAATCAACAAGCAAGTCATTAAATAATGGAAAAGATTTTAGTTGCAAATAGAGGTGAGATTGCCCGTAGAATTATTAGAACGTTAAAAAAATTAAATATCATTTCTGTTGCAGTGTATTCTGATGCAGATAAAAACGCTCCTTTTGTAATAGAAGCAGATGAGGCTTATCATATCGGTCCTTCACCCTCTTCAGAAAGTTACCTAAACCAAGATAAAATTATTCAAGTAGCCTTAGATGCAAAAGTGGAGGGTATTCATCCTGGATATGGTTTTTTATCTGAAAATGCTCAGTTTGCAGAAAAAGTAAAAGCAAATGGTATGATTTTTATCGGGCCAAATGTTAAGGCAATTGAAGTAATGGGGGATAAGATATCTGCGAAACAAGCTGTTAAAGCATTTGATGTTCCATTAGTTCCAGGGATTGATAAGGCAATCACTTCATTGGATGAGGCTGTTGATATTGCAAATAAAATTGGATATCCGGTGTTAATAAAAGCTTCTGCTGGTGGCGGTGGAAAAGGAATGCGATTGGTGGAAGACCCAACCTTACTTGCTGAACAAATGAAAATGGCCCAAAGCGAAGCTCGTTCTTCTTTTGGTAATGATGAGGTGTTTATTGAAAAATTTGTAACTAAACCAAGGCATATTGAAATTCAGGTTTTCGGAGATACTCATGGTAATTTTGTTTATTTGTTTGAAAGAGAGTGTAGTATTCAACGTAGACACCAAAAAGTAGTAGAGGAAGCGCCAAGTGCTGTACTTACTCCAGAGTTACGTAAACAAATGGGGGAAGCAGCTATAAATGTATGTAAAGCTTGTAATTATGTTGGGGCAGGAACAGTTGAGTTTCTATTAGATGGAGATTTAAATTTCTATTTTCTAGAAATGAATACGCGTTTACAAGTTGAGCACCCAGTTACTGAGGAAATTACAGGATTAGATTTAGTTGAGTGGCAAATTTTGGTTGCAGAGGGTAAAACTTTGCCTAAAAAGCAAGAAGAACTTTCGATTAATGGACATGCTATTGAAATTAGATTATATGCTGAAGATACTTTTAATGGTTTTGCTCCGGATATTGGAACTTTAAAAAGATATAGACAGCCGAAAGGAGAAAATATACGTGTGGATGATGCTTTCGAGGAAGGGATGGAAATTCCGATTTATTACGATCCAATGATTGCTAAATTAGTTGTTTGGGGTGAAGATAGAGATGTTGCTATCAAAAGAATGATTGATGCTATTGATAATTATCAAGTATCTGGTATTAAACATAATCTTGATTTTTGTAAATATGTATTGAAACACGAAGCATTCGTTTCTGGAGATTTCGATACCAATTTCATCAAACACTATTTTGATACACCATTTAGAGTGCATGAAAAAATGGAAGAGGAGGCAATTGTCTTTCATTCTGTGTTTTCATCCATTTGGAGCGACTTGAAAATTAATAATGAAAATGAATTTATATCAAAGCCAATTCACGGAGCGTGGAAATTAATGGTGAGATAGTAGAAAAAGATAAAAAAGAGTAACAATTTTAACTAAAAAAGTATACCTTTACGGGGCAAAATTCAGAATATGAACTTACACGAATATCAAGGAAAATCCATTCTTACTAAGTATGGAGTAGCAATACAAAGAGGTGTTGTTGTAGATAAAGTAGAAGACGCTGTTGCAGCTGCTAAAAAGTTAACAGAAGAAACTGGAACTGGATGGTATGTTGTTAAAGCTCAAATCCATGCAGGTGGTCGTGGTAAAGGAATTGTAGCAGAAACAGGTTCAAATGGAGTTGTTTTAGCAAAAGGAATTGATCACGTTGAAGAAAAGGTAAAAGGTATTTTAGGTGGTCATTTAGAGACTGCACAAACGAATGGAAAAGGAAAATTAGTTTCTAAAGTATTAATTGCTGAGGATGTTTATTATCCTGGTGAAAGTGAAGTTTCTGAATTTTATATGTCTGTGTTATTAGACAGAGAAAAAGCTAGAAACATTATTATGTATTCTACAGAAGGTGGTATGGATATTGAAGCAGTTGCTGAGAAAACTCCACACTTAATTTTTAAAGAAGAAATTGATCCAAGAGTAGGTATTCAAGGTTTCCAAGCAAGAAGAATTGCTTTTAACTTAGGTTTATCTGGAGAGGCTTTCAAACAAATGACAAAATTTGTTGTGAGTTTATATAGCGCTTACGAAGGTTGTGATGCTTCTATGTTTGAAATTAATCCTGTTTTAAAAACTTCTGATAATAAAGTGATTGCAGTAGATGCTAAAGTTACTTTAGATGGAAACGCTTTATACAGACACCCAGAATATGCAGCAATGCGTGATTTGTCTGAAGAAGATCCAACAGACGTTGAAGCTGGAAATGCTGGATTAAACTTCGTAAAATTAGATGGTAACGTAGCATGTATGGTTAACGGTGCTGGTTTAGCGATGGCTACGATGGATATTATTAAATTATCTGGTGGTAATCCTGCAAACTTCCTAGATGTAGGTGGAACAGCTAATGCAGAACGTGTTGAAAAAGCATTTAATATCATCTTAAAAGATCCAAATGTAAAAGCAATTTTGATTAACATTTTCGGAGGAATCGTTCGTTGTGACCGTGTTGCTCAAGGAGTTGTTGATGCTTACAAAAATATGGGTAACATTCCAGTTCCAATCATTGTTCGTTTACAAGGAACAAATGCTGAAGAAGCTAAAAAATTGATTGATGAATCAGGATTAAATGTTCACTCAGCTGTATTATTACAAGAAGCTGCTGATAAAGTGAAAGCTGTTTTAGCATAATTAATATAATTTTAAAAAAAGCTGAATTCTATGAGTTCAGCTTTTTTTATTTAAAACACAACGATTTTGGGACTTTTCAATAAAAAAACAATCATCTATAAAACACCTGCAGAAATTGAGATTATGCGTGAAGCAGCTCAAATAGTGAGTAGAACATTGGGTATTTTAGCTGCAGAAATTAAACCAGGTATTACACCTTTATATTTGGATAAAATTGCAGAGGAATATATTCGTTCACAAAACGCGATTCCTGGTTTTTTAGGATTGTATGATTTTCCAAATACGTTATGTATTTCTGTGAATGAACAAGTTGTTCATGGTATTCCAAATGAAAGACCATTAGAAGAAGGTGATATTATATCTGTTGATTGCGGTGCATATTACGAAGGTTTTTATGGAGATCATGCGTATACATTTGAAGTTGGTGAAGTAGCACCAGAAGTTAAAAAGTTACTTGAGGTTACAAAAGAATGTTTACTAATAGGTATTGAACAAACTCGAATTGGGAATAGAATAGGGGATATTGGGTTTCATATACAACAACATGCTGAAAAACATGGGTATGGTGTTGTACGTGATTTGGTTGGCCATGGATTAGGAAGAACTATGCATGAAGAACCACAAGTACCTAATTATGGTAGAAGAGGTACAGGTAAACAAATTATGGAAGGGTTAACCATTGCTATCGAGCCTATGATAAACATGGGAACAGATAGAGTGGTGCAAGCAGATGATAATTGGACTATTGTTACCTATGATGGAAAGCCTAGTGCCCATTTTGAACATGATGTTGCTGTTGTAAATGGTAAGCCAGAGGTATTATCTACGTTTAAGTATATTGAAGAAGCATTAGCAAAAAAGAAATCATGAAAGAAATAGTTGCTAAATCATGTCGTAATGCTTTTGCAACGGTTTTTTTATATGCTATTTCAAGTTTCTTATCCAAAGGAGGATTTATTTTACCCTATCCTGTCTATGAAATTTTGTTTTTTGTAGTATCAATTTTCTTATATTTTAGATCCTTTCAATTAAAACAAGACCTTGCTTTTTTTAGATTTTTAATGATTATTTCATTCGTGTGGATGTGTTTTTCAATTTTCTTTCTTCAGATTATTTTACCTCATCAATATCTTGATTCTTTCACTTCATTCTTTCCAATTTCGGATTTATTGATTTGTCTATTCCTAGTATTAATTTCTGTTTTTAGATATCGTGCTAACCTAAAAGAATATAAATCTATTTTTTATTTTATTTTTTGATTTTAAGTAAATGGGGAATGTTTATTTTTCAATAATATTAATTAGCTTTATAACAATAATTTTTTTCAAATGCCTAAACTTTCAATACTTATTCCAGCTTATAATGAAGGAAAAACGATTCACCATATTTTAAATAAAGTGAAATCTGTTGATCTTATTGGTGGATATACAAAAGAAGTTATAATTGTAAATGATTGTTCAAAAGATAATACCGAGGAAGCTATACATAACTATATATCAAAAAACCCTGATTTACAAATTACGTATTACAAGCATGAAATAAATCAAGGTAAAGGAGCTGCTATACATACTGCAATTGCAAAAGCAACAGGAGATATTTGTATAGTTCAAGATGCTGATTTAGAATATGATCCTGAAGAGTTTAATGTGTTGTTAAAGCCAATTATTGATGGTTTTGCCGATGTAGTCTACGGTTCTCGTTTTATGGGAGGTAATCCACATCGTGTTTTGTTTTTTTGGCATACATTAGGGAATAAATTTTTAACATTCTTATCTAACATGATGACCAATCTGAATTTGACAGATATGGAAACGTGTTATAAAATGTTCAAAACTGAAATAATTCAGAAAATAAAATTAAATGAAAAACGATTTGGCTTTGAGCCAGAAGTAACAGCTAAAATTGCTAAGATTCCTAAAATCAGAATCTATGAAGTAGGTATATCTTATTATGGGAGAACCTATGAAGAAGGCAAGAAAATTGGTTGGAAAGACGGTTTTCGTGCAATTTATTGTATTTTGAAGTACAAGTTTATTCGTTAGTTTTTATCAATTTTAAAATTTGACTATTCAAAATATTCTTCGATTTTAAATCTATTTTAATAAAATATACTCCAGCTTCTAATTTTTTAATCTCATCGTAATCATTTAGGTATATTTCAAAGGTGCCGGGAGAAACATTTGAGAATTGATTTTTATAAAATTCATAACCGTTTATATCAAAAACAGAAACAGATATTTCTGAATATTCTTTATTATCAAGGCTAACTGTGAAATTTGATGTATACGGATTTGGAAAAATTGTTATTTCAATTTTTCTATTTTTTAAAGTTGGATATTTACAAGTAGAGTCTACTAAAATTTCTTCTTTTATCTTACCTTTTGAATTATAGAGATAAAACCAATCTATTGATCCAACTCCATAGCTGCCTTTAAAGTTTAAATATATATCGTGTTTACCTACGATTTTTTCTATTGGAAAGCTTTTTATTTCAAATTTATCCCAACCGCCTGTATTGGTAGTAATCATTTTACCAATCATTCTTCCCATAGGTTTATCTAATCTTAATTGAATTTCTTGCCATGAGTATTCACATGGTACGGCCATATTGATTAAACAGGCGTCTAGAGTATCGTT
>JBILUY010000045.1:0-15490 GCA_044370735.1 Crocinitomicaceae bacterium
ATAAGATTTTGAATGGGTTACGAGCGTCGATTTCTTTGATTGTGCCCAGTGATTTGATGCTTTGGTGAAAAAGAATATCCCCATTTGGGTTTAATTTTATCAATTCAGTTCCATCAAATAAAATGGTATTTTGTTGTTCATCTATGCTCGCAACGATATTGCTTTTGAATGATTTTTCCCAAACATTTGTTAAGTTCAAGGTATCTTGACCGAAAGCAAGGAGGTTTGTCAGAATGGAAATAATAAAAAACAACGATTTATTCATAATCTTGCATGAGTTGAATGATTTGTTCAGCAATTTCTCTTGAATTATTTAAACGTGGGATTTTGTGTTGACCGCCTAATTTATTTCGCTGTTGTAACCATTTTTCAAACGTATTTTCCGGTAAAAAATGGATGGTTGGGAGTGTCAAAACAAATTCACCTTGTCTTTTGGCTGCATAATCAGAGTTTATTTCTTGCAGTTTACGATCTAATATTGTGAGAAATTCTTCCTTGGAATTGGGTTCTTTCGAAAATTCGATAAACCATTCGTGTCCGCCTTGTTGGTTGTTTTCAAGAAAAATCGGAAATACCGCATAATCTTTGAGGTATCCTTGCGTTTCAATGCAAGTTTCAGTAATCGCTCGATCTGTATTTTCAACAATTAACTCTTCGCCAAAAACATTCAAACATTGTGTAGTTCTTCCGGTAATTTTAAAACGATACGGTGAAGTAGAAGTAAATGAAACGGTGTCGCCAATAATGTATCGCCATAACCCAGCATTTGTACTAATTACCATTGCATAGTTTTTATTAATCTCGACTTCTGCAAGAGGGATTACTTTTTTGCTAGTTACACCTTCAAAATCTTCCAAGGGAATAAATTCATAAAAAATACCATAATCTAACATCAACAACAATTCATCTGAATTTGGTTGGTCTTGAATTCCGTAAAATCCTTCACTTGAATTGTAGGTTTCTACATAATTGATTTTTTTTCCAATGATGGTTTCAAATTCAGATTTGTATGGAGCAAAATTTACTCCTCCGTGCATATACAATTCTAAGTTCGGCCAAACCTCTTTGATGTGTTGTTTACCCGTATGTGCTAAAATTCGTTTTAAAAGTACCAAAGTCCAACTAGGAACACCAGCCAAAATATACACATCTTCCTCAATGGTTTCTTTTACCATTTTATCTAATTTCTCTTCCCAATTAGAAAGTAAACTAGTTTCACGCGAGGGAGTTCTTCTTATTTCAGCCCAAAAGGGTAAGTTTTTGATGATAATTGCAGATAAATCACCAATATATGAGTTTTTGCCGAGGGTATTTATTTCAGAACTTCCACCAATGATAAGGTGTTTTCCGTTGTATAATTTCCGATTAGGATAATTGTGATAATACAAGGAAAGTAGATCTTTTCCTCCTTTGTAATGACAATCAAATAAATGTTCTTTTGTAACTGGAAGGATTTTACTGCGATGTGATGTAGTTCCAGATGATTTTGAAAACCAAAAAGTAATACCCGGCCAAAGGACGTTTTCCTTCCCTTCAAGCACTTCCTCTATGTATGGATGAATGGTAGTGTAATCGTGCAAAGGAACTTTTTTGGAAAAGTCGGAATAATCTTTAATGCTCTTAAATAAAAAAAGCTCTCCAATTTTAGTTGAAGAGCAGGTAATAAGCATATTTTTCAGCAAGTTGTTTTGAACTGCTGTGGGGTTGTTTTTGAAAAAATCAATTTGTCGAATACGTTTTTTAATCAACCATGCGAAAATGTTGTTAAAAAACATCATTCTAGTTCAAATTATCCCCAAATAACGATAGAAGCGATAACACCAATAGCAATGATTGTATAAATAAAACCTACTGCTGCTGTTGATTTATCGAAAAAAGTATCATCTGACATAATCTATAATTTTTTTAATGGTACAAATATATAAATTTTAAGGACTAAACCTTGATTTTTGAGATAATATTCGTTGTAGAATAACCGGCTTCCAAGTCAATCGTTTTCACTGTGCCGCCAATAGATTTAACGAAATCGCTACCAACGATGTATTTTTTGTTTGTAGGATCAGTTTCATTTTCATCATAATCAGCTCCTTTAACAAGTACGGTTGGTTTGATTTTTTTAATGATTTCTTCTGGTGTTTTTTCATCAAAAAGCACAACCAAATCTACAAAACCTAGACTTGCTAAGACTTGTAAGCGTGCGGACTCATCATTGATCGGTCTTTCCGGACTTTTATTTTGTGCTTTAACAGAAGCATCTGTATTTAAAGCTACAATCAATCGATTTCCTAAATCAGCTGCTTTCGCTAAATAAGTTACATGTCCTTTGTGAAGAATATCAAAACACCCATTGGTAAAAACGATTTCTTCATTTTTTAATTTCCATGAAGCTACTAAGCGAGCGGCTTGATCAACAGAGACAATTTTCGAATGGATATAATCAATTCTCGACATCTTCTTTTAGATGATTTTTTGGAAGTAATATAAATGAAATAAGTCCTAGAATAATCAATAAAATTGTTTGAGATGCCCAAATAATCATACCAATTGCATTTCCGATTGCTAAGGCGTTCGGTGTTTTATCCTTCATGACAAAATTAACAACCAACCCAACTAACAGTGGAAATGTTCCAATACCACCATTTGTAAACATTATTCCAAGTGATCCTGCGATAAAACCTAACAAAATTCCACTGATTGGAAAATCTTTAGTTTCATCTAAAGCGTAAAAACAAACTCCAAAATAAGTTAGGTATGAAACCCAAATGAAAAAGGTGTGAAAAATATAACCTGAAGGATTTTTTGATTTTAGAATTGAAGTAAGACCAACGAAAATATCTTTTATAAATTGAACTATTTTTTTTCTTAGTTCTGGTTTGCGACGAATAAAAAGAATGCCAAACAATATACCAACAGCTAGGATAATTTCAATTATTAATTTGATGGAAAAACCTGATTTGTTAGTGGTAGTTGGTGTAAAAGTGTGTTGTATTTCTGTAAAAATTGCCTTGAAATCATTAAAACCTATTAAAGCTGTAATTGTTGCAAGTAACAATAACATAACAAAATCCACTGCTCTTTCAGCGATAATTGTTCCGAATGATTTAGAGAAGGGTACTCCTTCTGATCGAAATAACATAGCAGATCGCGAAGCTTCTCCGGCTCTTGGAATGGTAAGATTAATAATGTAGCCAATCATTAAAGAATGATATCGATTCCATAAGCTTGTTTTATAGCCAAGAGGTTCGAGCATATATTTCCAACGATATGCTCTAGATAAGAAAGCCAAGAAACTTAAAAAAACTGAAAGTACTATCCAAGAGTAATTCGCTTTTTTAATCGCAAAGAAAAAATACTCCTTTGCTTTTTCATCCATGTTATTGAAAAAATACCAAATCAAGTATACCCCCAACAATAAAGGTAGTGTGATTTTGAGCGATTTGATAATGATTGATTTCATTTAGAAATCAAATTTTATTGGTTTCTTCATTTGGAAAAACCAGTGAAGGCTTGAAAGATTTTGCTTCTTCAAAATCCATATATCCATAACCAATGATTATGATTGGGTCTCCAACTGCAACTCTACGAGCGGCAGGGCCATTCAAACAAATTGTACCTGAATGAGCATCCCCTTTGATAACATAAGTTTCAAAACGTTCACCATTGTTTATATTCACAATTTGAACTTTTTCTCCTTCGATGATATTCGCTGCTTCCATTAAAGCTTCATCAATGGTAATACTACCAATGTAATTAAGATCGGCCTGAGTAACGCGAACTCTATGTATTTTAGATTTTACGACTTCGATTAACATAATTTCGATTTTCGAAGGGCAAAGTTACATTATTTATTAGTCTTAAGGCGATAGAAATGTAAAAAGTTACAACTAGCTTAAAATCAAATTGTCTATTAAGCGTATTTCACCACAGTATGCAGCGATACAAGCTACTAAATTCGTTTTGGTAAGATCAGAGTTTAGAGTGAGTGTATCTTGATCAACGATTTCTAAATATTCTAGTTCTAGTTTTCCTTCATTAAATTTAGCTAAGGCAGCAGATTTTAATGAATTTATACTTTCAAAATGAGGTAATTGATGTTGGATAAAATCAAGTGTTTTGAAAATTACAAGTGCTTGTTCCTTTTCTTGTGGAGTAAGCCTTAAATTTCGACTACTCATGGCTAAGCCATTGTTTTCTCTTATTGTAGAGCAAGGAACAATTTGTATCGGAAAATGAAAATGATTGGTCATGTGTTTTATTACTGCAACTTGCTGAAAATCTTTTAATCCAAAATAAGCTTTGGAAGGTTTTACGAGCTCAAACAAGCGATATACAATCTGACAAACTCCTTGAAAATGTCCAGGTCTATATTTACCTTCCATGACATGCTCTAATTCATTTAACTCGATGCCTGGAAAATTATAATTTTTATAGATTTCATCTGTTGTTGGCATGAAAAGAAAATCACAACCAAGAGATTCTAATAACGCTATATCTTCTTGTTCTTTGCGTGGGTATTTTTCTAAATCTTCTGCTTTGTTGAACTGCGTAGGGTTAACAAAAATTGAACATACAACTATTTGATTTTCAGATTTTGATTTTGATATCAAAGAGCCGTGACCTGGGTGTAAAGCCCCCATTGTTGGTACAAATCCAACGGTTCTAGTTGAGTAATTTTCAGATTGGGTAAGGTTGTTTAACTCATCAACCGTTCGAAGTATTTTCATTTTCAGGATACTTAGATGTGTGCAAAACTATTTATTTTCTTTATGTTTCGCTAATTTTTTGTAATTTTGCATACTTATATAATTTAACCTTACCTCATGGAGAAAAAAAGAATTCTTTTTGTTTCGCAAGAAATAACTCCTTTTTTACCAAAAACTGAAATGTCTCACACAGCGAGAAGATTACCTCAGGTTATTCAAGATGCTGGAAAAGAGATTAGAGTATTCATGCCAAAATTTGGTGCAATCAACGAAAGGAGACACCAACTTCATGAAGTGATAAGATTGTCAGGACTTAATTTAGTGATTGACGACAAAGATCATCCACTTATTATTAAAGTTGCTTCTATTCCAACTGCTAGAATGCAGGTGTATTTTATAGATAACGAAGAGTTTTTTAAAAGAAAAAATACAATTGAAGATGAACAAGGTAACATGTATGCTGATAATGATGAGCGTTCTATGTTCTTTTGTAGAGGGGTGTTAGAAACAGTTAAAAAATTAGGTTGGAAACCAGACGTGATACATTGTCACGGTTGGATGGCTGCGCTTATGCCATTGTATATTAAAAAAATGTATAATAAAGATCCTCATTTTGCGGATACGAAAGTGGTTGTAAGTTTATACGATACTATTTTTGAAAACGGATGGGATTCACGTTTTAATGAGAAATTAACTTTCGATGGTTTTGATGCTGAAATTACAGATGGTGTAAAAGATGCTTCTTACTTAAATGTGTTGAATACATCAATACGTTATGCAGATGGCTTAACTGTAGGTTCAGAAAATTTAGATGCTGTTTCCCAAGAGATATTTGAAACTGCAACTTGTATGAAAATGGAATATGTTCCAGAAGAGAATCAAGCAAAGGTATTTTCTGAATTTTTTGATAAAGTGTTAGAAGAAGTTCCAGCAAATTAATCTAAAATTGAAATATTTAGTTGTCATATTATTTTTAGCTACATTATTTTCTTGTAAGAAAGAAGTAAGTAATGTTGGATATGATTTGTTGAAATCTGATGACGCATTTGTCGGTGCTATTGATACTTTTAAAATCAATACATCCACAAAAAAAATGGATACTATTACAACCAATCAACCTTCTTATTTATTAATAGGTAAAACAGTTGATCCAAATTTTGGTAGTGTTGAAGCGGGGTTTTATTCTCAACTTAGGTTGATTTCTACTTCTCCTAATTTTGGGAGTTTGTCTTCAATAACCGTTGACTCTGTTGTACTTTCAATTAATTATATTGACAAATATGGTGTAAGTGCTCCTTTGAAATTTGAAGTCTATCGCTTGACTGAGAAAATTGAAGATAAAACTTATTACTCTAATTCCACATTGACTGATGATGGAGTTAATTTGCTGTCTAATAATGATATGGTTACTCCAAGAGAAATAGGGACTTATTTCATTGATAACTTTGGAGATACAATTTACAATGAAATAACTCTTAAGTTGAAAAATGAATTAGGATTATCCTTAATAGAGCAAAGCATTAATTCACCTTCAACCTATTCAAGTATTGATAATTTTAATTCTTGGTTCAAAGGTTTAAAAGTGAAAGTTTCGAATGATAATCTTTCTTCTGGTCAGGGTGCTGTATATTACATTGCTGACGCTCCAAGATTAACCATTTATTATAAGGTGAATGGTGTATCAAAGAAATATTACTATGAGCTTAATAAAAATGGGAATCGAATAAATACTTTGGTATTTAATTCAAATGGGTATGAAGTTGAAAATTCAATTGATAAAACCAATTACAAAGCTTATTTTGCTCAAGCTAATAATTTAAGATCTTATCTTTCTCTTCCTAGTTTAAATGATATAAATCCGAATTCAGTAATTCACTCTGCTAAGATTGTTTTACCTTATGATCACTCGGATGTGGTAAAATTTAATCCTGGTTACCAAATCTCTGTTTCCGTTCCTAATTCAGCTACTGATGACCGACTTAGGATAGTAGCTTATGGTTCAATTGATACAACTAATCATGTTTTTATTGTTGATTTAAGAGATCACATACAAAGTATTGTGTCAGGTAAAAGATTAAATTTAGGTTTGTATATTTCACCTAAGGATTTTAGTACAACAGCAACAAGAATAAGGTTTTTGAACGAAGGAGATAATGCTCCTAAATTATATTTAAAGGTTTCAAGTTTTAAACAATAATAATTATGTGTGGAATTGTAGCATACATCGGGAAAAAAGACGCTTTCCCTGTTTTGATTAAAGGGTTATCGCGTTTAGAATATAGAGGATATGATAGTGCTGGTATCGCACTTTTAAATAATGGTGAACTTAACCTATACAAAAAACAAGGTAAAGTAGCTAATCTAGTTGAATTTACTGAAGGTAAAGATGTTAAGGGTAGTGTTGGTATTGGACACACTCGATGGGCTACACATGGTGAACCAAATGATGTGAATGCTCACCCTCACTATTCAATGGACAAGCGTATCGCTGTTATCCATAATGGAATTATTGAAAACTATGATACAATTCGTGAAGAATTGATTTCTAGAGGGTATGAGTTTAAAAGTCAGACAGATACTGAGGCTTTAGTTCATTTAATCGACGATATTCAAAAAACTGAGAAAATTGAATTGATTGATGCTGTTCGTCAAGCTCTACAAAGCGTTATAGGTGCGTATGCATTAGTTATCGTTTCAAAAGATTATCCAAATCAGTTAATTGCTGCTCGTAAAAGTAGTCCATTGGTTGTTGGTATCGGTGAAAATAATAGTGAATTTTATTTAGCATCTGACGCAACTCCTATTGTTGAGTATACAAATCAAGTTGTTTATTTAAATGATGAAGAAATTGCATTAGTAGATATCAACGAAGGATTGAAAATTACAAATATTGCTAATCAAGAGAAAACACCTTATATTCAAGAATTAGAACTTCAGTTAGAGGCATTGGAAAAAGGAGGGTACGAACATTTCATGATGAAAGAAATTTTCGAACAACCACGTTCTATTCATGATTGTTTTAGAGGTCGTTTGAATGCTGCTGAAGGACATGTTCAATTAGGTGGTTTAAAAGATTACGAAAAGAGAATTTTAAATGCTAAACGAATAGTTTTTGTTGCATGTGGTACTTCTTGGCATGCTTGTCAAGTGGCTGAATATTTAATTGAAGATTTAGCTCGTATCAATGTAGAAGTAGAATATGCAAGTGAGTTTAGATATAGAAATCCTATTATTTCAGAAAAAGATGTAGTTATAGCGGTATCTCAATCTGGGGAAACTGCAGATACTTTAGCAGCGTTAGAATTAGCAAAAGCTAGGGGTGCTGCAATTTTTGGAATTTGTAACGTAGTTGGTTCTTCTATTTCACGTATCACTGATGCTGGATCATATACACATGCTGGTCCAGAAATTGGAGTTGCTTCAACTAAAGCATTTACTGCTCAGGTAACGGTTTTAACCTTGTTAGCTTTAAGATTAGCATACAAAAAAGAAACGTTGAGTAATTCTCGTTTCAGATCTTTATTAACTGAATTGGAAGCTATTCCTGAAAAAGTAAAAAGAGTTTTAGAGAAAAATGAATTAATTAAAGAAATCGCAGCGCATTATAAAGATTCAGCTAATGCTTTATATCTTGGAAGAGGAAGTTCTTTCCCAGTTGCTTTAGAGGGTGCTTTAAAATTAAAAGAGATTTCATATATCCACGCAGAGGGATATCCTGCTGCAGAGATGAAACACGGACCAATTGCACTTATTGATGAGGATATGCCAGTTTTTGTTATTGCTACAAAAGGTACTTCTTACGAAAAAGTAGTAAGTAACATTCAAGAGGTAAAAGCTAGAAAAGGTAAAATTGTTGCTATAGTAACTGAAGGGGATACTCAAGTAAAAGAAATGGCAGATCATGTGATCGAAATTCCGGCTACTGATGAGCACTTAGTTCCGCTTATTGCTACTGTTCCTTTACAAATCTTATCTTACCACATTGCTGTGATGAGAGGGTGTAATGTGGATCAACCAAGAAACTTAGCGAAATCAGTTACTGTTGAGTAATGGGTATAAAGTAGAAAGACGAAAGTTAATAGAATAAAAAAGAGCGAAATGAAAATTTCGCTCTTTTTGTTTATGATTGATTTTTAATTAATCACTAATCATTAAAAATTAATCATTAATCATTAATATCTAATTAATCTCTTTCCTTCAACCATTTTGTTACAGCTGGAGAAAGTTCTTTTTGTGATTTACCTCCAACAAATACACCGATGTGTCCTCCTTCAAATTTGTATATAGTTTTATCTTTTGATCCTACATAGTCATTTAAAGGAATAGTAGCTGTAGGAGGAACTAAATGATCGTAGGTAGCATAGATGTTTAATAATGGCATAGTAAGGTTTTTTAAATTCACCTTTTTTCCACCTAATTCTAACTCTCCTTTGATTAATTTGTTTCCTTGATATAAATCCTGCATAAATTGTAAAAAACATGCTCCTGCTTGGTCAGGACTTGCATTGATCCATTTCTCCATACGAAGGAAGTTTAACAATTTCGTTTTTTCATCCATGGAGTTAATTAGACCAGTTGATTTTTGAACTTTCATCATTGGTTTCAACATTTCAAAACCATCATTTAAGAAACTTCCAGGTATGATCCCATCAAAACCTTCAACTAATTTTTCAAAATCCATGTCTTTACTCCAACGGAATAACAAACCATCATTCACAGAAAAATCAATAGGAGTTACATGTGTTACTAGATTTTTTACTTTTTCTGGGTGTAAAGCTGAATAGATTACACTAAAAGTTCCTCCTTGGCAAATACTCAAAATATTGATCTTATCAACCTTGTTTTCTTTTCTAACAAAGTCAACACAACGATCGATATATCCATTGATATAATCATCCATGGATAAATATTTATCCATTTTGGATGGATATCCCCAATCAATTAAATATACATCTAAACCAGATTCAATTAAATTTTTAATGTAACTTCTATCTGGTTGTAAATCTAACATTTGATACGTGTTAACCAATGCGTAAACAATCAATACAGGTGTTTTATATGTGGCTTTGGTATCTCTATTATATCTGTATAATTTTAGTTTATCTTCTTGGTAAACTTCTGTTTTGGGAGTGGTAGCAATATCTACTTCTTGGATATCTTGAAGTAATTCCATACCCTTCATAAATTTTGAAGTATTCTCAGAGAAATCTTTTAACATCGATAGTTGAAAATCTTGCATTGTATATTCGTTTATAAAAAAAGGGAAATGATATCATTTCCCTTTTTCATAGATTAATGTATATTAAACTGTAGCAGCTTTTCTTGTTGTAGTTTTAGTTGCTGTAGTTTCTGTAGCAGAAACCTTAGTTTCTAAATTTTTAATTGTTTTCTTCAAATCGTGAATTGTTTTGTATAATTCATCCATTTCAGATTTTACAACTAAAGGTAGAGACTCAACACGGTTTTCAAATTGCTTTTCTAAATTTTTCTTAATTTCTAAAGATAAAGTAGTCAATTCAGCTTTTAATTGAGAAAACTCTTCAGTAGCAAATAATTCAGTGTAATGTTTTTCATTGATATTTACCCACTCATTAAAGAAAGGTTGGAAAGTAGTTGTGAAAGAAGTGTCTTTAACTTTGTCAGTTAAGAAAGAAAACATTTCATTTGATACTTTTTGACCTGTCTTATATAAATGATTTTGCAATAAATTCAATTTAACTTGATAAGAAGCCGCTTTGTCAAAATTCGCCATTGCTAATTCAACATTCTCTTTTTCTTTAGACGGAGCAACTAACTTCATCAATGGAGAGAACGTATCAGTCAATGATGTATTTACACCTTTGAAAGTTTCAGTAAATTTTACAAAGTCACCAGAAACTAAATGAGGGAATTTATCTGTGAAAAGTTTCCAATATTCTTGAAAATCTTTGTTTAGATTTTGGTTATTTGTAAAAAAATCTTGAACCAATTTAACATTACTTTCTAACATTGTATTCAAGTTAGAAGTAGGGAAGAAGTTAGCAAATAACTCTTCAGTTACTTTTTTATAATGTGTTGGGTCAAACAAGTTTTTAAATCCTTCTAAAGAAAAATCTTTCGTTTGGAACGCTTGGAAAAAAGGCTTGTAAAACTCTTGTAATTTAAAGTACAATGCATTTGTGTTCAATGCGTTTTGAAACAATTCTTTGTGCATTTGACCAGGCATCATTGAATTTAATGATTGCATAGTTGAATTTAACGTTTTATTCCAAGATTCAAACAAAGTATTCCAAGTTGAATTTAAGTTTAAAAAGTTTTGACTTGTTTCATTTGCTGGTTTACCAAAACTTGTCATTGTATTGTACATTCCTAAATTGAAGTCAGTAGCTTTTTTGAAAGCTTCCATTTGTGCCGTGTACATATTTTTGAAAAATTCTTCAGATTTTTCAAAAGGTTGATTTGCTTTATTTTCAGGCTTATGTTCAGTTGAAATAGTATTAAACATTGCCATTTGATTTTCCCACCAATTTTTATAAACTTCTGAAGATTTCTCCATAGGATTGTCAGATTTCATAGCTTCTTGAAACTTATTTGCTGTTTCAACAAATGAATTCATCGCTTTTTGTTGCGTTTCCATCACAGTTTCAAATAATTCTTTTGTATTGTTCATCGTTTCCGTTATTTTATATTTTGGGTTACCTTACAAATTTCGAGCAATTATTTCTAATTACCAAAAAAGTTTTGTTGTTTAGCTGTTAATTTTTCAACTTATTTTTAATAGTTTTCAACTACATATATAATCCTCCATTAATATTTAAACACTGACCAGTCATGTAGTTAGCTTTTACTAAGTATAAAACCCCATCAGCAATATCCGCTGGATTACCTAGTTTATTGATAGGAATTTTAGAGATGATGTTGTTTAACACCTCTTCAGGCATAGCTCCAACCATTTCAGTACCAATAAATCCGGGACAAATATTGTTCACCGTAATGCCATATTTTGCGGTTTCCAATGCTAATGATTTACTAAATCCAATTAACCCCGCTTTTGCTGCAGCATAATTCGTTTGTCCAAATCCGCCTGATTGACCAATGACAGAACTAATGTTGATAATTCGTCCATATTTTTTTTCTATCATATCAGGAATTACAAGCGAACACATATTAAATGCACTTGATAAATTAGTATTAATAACTTCTTGCCATTCTGTTAAACTCATTTTTCGAAAGGATCGATCGCGTGTTATACCAGCATTATTAACCAAAATGTCAATACTTCCTACTTTTTCTTTGATAGTTGATACCATTTGAATGCATTCACTACTCTCAGAAATATTTCCTTGTATAATCATTCCTTGTCCGCCATCTTCCGTAATTTGTTTCAGAATATTTAATGCGTGAGATTCGTTGTGATTATAATTGATTACGACAAAATATCCTGCTTTTCCTAATGCTAATGAAATTGCTGCGCCTATGCCTCTAGAACCACCAGTTACCAAGGCTATTGTTTTATTTTCGTTTAACATATCTTTCAAATTTTGTAAGTTATCTACTGTTTTTTGTCACTCAAAAAGATAAATATTTTTTTTTGAATTTGAGTAGTTTTAGTTCTTGAAATTATTTTGTAAATTGGGCTTTTGAAATATTTTTATCATGATAACTATCGGGGATAAATTTGAACACGATTTTAGCTTCTCTCAAGAAGATGTCGTATTATTTGCAAAAGTTACAGGGGATAATAATCCTGTTCATTTAGATGCTGAATACGCTGCTACAACCATTTTTAAGCGTCCGATTATTCATGGTATGTTAGGAGCGACAGTTTTTTCAAAGGTTTTTGGTACAATGTTTCCTGGAGAAGGAACAATTTATTTAAATCAAAATCTTCAGTTTTTAAGACCAATGCTTGTAGATACCAAATACAAAGCTCAATTTGAAGTGTTAGAAATTGATCGTGAAAAACATAGAGGAACAATTAGTACAAATGTCGTGAATGAAGAGGGGAAAAAAGTGGTTGATGGAAGCGCAATTTTAATGCATACCGAAAAGTTTTAATTGATGTTTGTTCAAACAAAAGATTCAAAAAAGATTTACGTTGAAGTAATAAACGAGGAAAAAGATTTACCCGTTTTACTTTTTTTGAATGGACTTTCACAAGCTACCATGTCTTGGGGATTTGTAGTTCCTCATTTTAAAGATAATTACAAAATCATTTTGATGGATTTTGTTTTTCAGGGAAATTCAGAGAAAGATGGGGAATGGAGAACATTTGATCAACATGCGGAGGATGTAATTTCAGTTTTAGATGAATTGAAAGTATCACAAGCAACGCTGATTGGTTTATCTTATGGAAGCATCGTAGCGCAGCATGTTGGAGTGTTGTTTCCAAATCGAGTTTCAAAATTGATCTTGCTTTCTACATTTGCGCATAAAACACCTTATTATGAAGCAATAGAACTTTCGTGGAAAAGAGCATTAGAAATGGGAGGATATGGATTAATGTTGGATGTAATGTTACCCTATGTATTAAGTGATACTTATTTTAGTCATCCTATTATTCCTATCGACCTTCTGAAATCGATGCGAAAGGATGTGGTCGAAGCTAAAGCATTAGAAAAGTTGATGACTGCTACCCTAAATATGAATGACTATCGAAAAGAATTGAAAAAAATAAATTGTCCTACACTCGTCATTCATGGTGGAAAAGATTTATTGTTTCCGGTTGAATTAGGAAAATCAGTAGCAGATCATATTGATCAAGCAAAATTTAAAGTTATTCCAACTGCTGGACACACCCTAAATTTAGAAGAGGTACCACAAGTTGTGACTGAAATAAAAGAATTTATATAAAGAATTATGAAAACAGTTTTAATCACTGGAAGTACAAGTGGAATTGGTTTAGGAATTGCAAAAGAATTTGCTAAATCTGGATATCAAATTGCATTTAATGGTTTGGAACCAAATGGTCCTGAAATTGCACAACAAGTAGGAGAAGAGTTTGGAGTGAAAACAGCTTTTTATGGAGCAGATTTACGAAATCCATCTTCGATTCAAGAAATGGTGGAGAATGCAATCAATCATTTTGGAAAAATTGATGTGTTGGTAAACAATGCAGGTATTCAGTATGTTGCGCCTATAGAAGATTTTCCAACTGAAAAATGGAATGCCATTATGGATGTTAATTTAAATGCCGTTTTCCATATGTCGAAAGCGGTTTGGAATTCCATGAAAGCAAATAAATTTGGTCGTATTATCAATATCGCTTCTGCACATGGTTTGGTGGCTTCTGAATTTAAAATTGCCTATGTATCCGCAAAACATGCTGTTGTAGGAATGACAAAAGTATTAGGATTAGAAGGTGCACCTTTTGGAATTACGGTAAATGCAATTTGTCCGGGATATGTAAAAACTCCTTTGGTTGAAAAGCAAATTGCTGAACAAGCTATAGCACACGGAATTTCTGAAGATGAGGTTGTTTCTAAAATTATGTTGCAAAAACATGCTATTAAAGATTTTGTAACACCTGAAACACTTGGAAAACTGGCTTTATTTTTAGCTTCTGAAGAAGCATCCACAATGACAGGAACAGCATTACCAGTAGATGGTGGTTGGACAGCTCAATAATTTGTTAAGATGAAATTAAAAACTAAACATGTTGGTCTTGCGTTGCAAGGAGGTGGGGCACACGGTGCTTTTACTTGGGGGGTATTAGATAGGTTATTAGAAATAGATGAGTTGATAGCTGATGGAATAGTAGGAACAAGTGCCGGTGCTATTAATGCAGTTGTAACAGCTTATGGACTACATATTGGAGGGAAAGCGAAAGCGAAGGAACTATTAGATAAACTTTGGAAAGATATTGCCTTATCAGGAAATATTTTGTTTAAACCATCGATGGTTGATGCTATGTTTTCAAATGGTGATATGTACAATACACCTGGATATGTGATGTTTAACGCGATGTCTCAATTCTTTTCTCCTTATCAGTTAAATCCAGCGAATATCAATCCATTAAGAGATATATTAACCTCATTAGTTGATTTTGATGATTTAAGAAAATACAATAAGAAGAAATTGTTTATTTGTGCTACGAATGTAAAAACAAATAGAGCTAAAGTTTTTTCAAATGAGGAGATTTCGGTGGATGCTGTGTTAGCTTCTACGTGTTTACCTTATTTATTTCAAGCCGTTGAAATTGATGGTGAATTTTATTGGGATGGAGGATATATGGGTAATCCACCTTTGTTTCCTTTAATAGAGAATACGGATATTAGTGACCTTTTATTGGTAAAGATTAATTCTATTAATATTAAGGAGTTACCTACAAGCGCACGAGATATTGAAGATCGAATTACAGAAATTTGTTTTAATTCGAGTTTGATTAATGAAATGAAATTAATTCATTACAGAAATGAATTGGTTCGTAAAGGAATAACATTAGAAGAAGATAGAAAACCAAGAGAGATTTTTGTGCATTCTATCTCTGCTCATGAGGCTTTGGGACATTTAAAATATTCTAGTAAAATGAATACTTCTTGGGAGTTTTTATTAGACTTAAAACAGAAGGGAAGAGAATATGCAGAAAAATGGATTTTAAATGAATATGATCAAGTTGGAATTAAATCATCTTTTGATGTAGAAAAACACTTTTTTAATAAATTTAAATGAGAAGAATAGGTCGTATTTTAATCAAGTCTTTAATTGGGATAGTGCTTTTTTTAGCTTTCTATTTTGGAATTGCTTATTTATTTGGGAATATAGAAAATAACAGAACGATTTCACTAAATAAAAAGAAATATCAGGCA
>JBILUY010000207.1:0-4466 GCA_044370735.1 Crocinitomicaceae bacterium
GATGGTACTATCGACTACGTTAAAGGTGCAAACATTGCTGGTTTCGTTAAAGTTGCTGATGCAATGATTGATCAAGGTTTAGTTTAATCTATTCTTTTAAATATTTTAAAGCCGGTTCTGCAAAGAATCGGCTTTTTTGCTTTAAATTTACGACTCTAAAAATCGTTCAATGGAAACATTAGAAAAACGTCATATTTCTTACGATCGAACAGGTTTCGATGATACAGAGTTAATCTCTATTTATAAAGCTTTGGTTAAACCAAGAATGATAGAAGAAAAAATGTTAATTCTTCTACGTCAAGGAAAAATCTCTAAATGGTTCTCTGGTTGGGGACAAGAAGCAATTTCTGTAGGTACAACTTTGGGAATGAATGAGGATGAGTTTATGTTTCCAATGCATAGAAATTTAGGAGTTTTCACGGCAAGAAATTTGCCTTTAAATAGACTTTTTGCTCAATTCCAAGGAAAAATGTCTGGGTTTACGAAAGGAAGAGATCGTTCTTTTCACTTCGGAACAAAAGAACACAAAGTAGTAGGTATGATTTCTCACTTGGGTCCTCAATTAGCATTGGCTGATGGGGTTGCTCTTGCATCTAATTTGAGAAAAGAAAATAAAGCTACGATTGTATATACAGGAGATGGGGGAGCGAGTGAAGGTGATTTTCATGAAGCTTTAAATGTTGCTTCTGTTTGGGATTTACCTGTGATTTTTGTAATAGAAAATAATGCTTGGGGATTATCTACTCCAAGTAAAGAACAATTCCGTTGTAAGCAATTTATTGATAAAGGTATCGGTTACGGAATGGATGCTTTTCAAGTAGATGGAAATAACATCCTTGAAGTAGTTTCAACTGTTAGAAAAATTGCAGCTTCGATTCGTAAAAAGCCAAGACCATTTTTATTAGAATGTATGACCTTCCGTATGAGAGGGCATGAAGAATCTTCAGGAACAAAATATTACCCAGAAGGTATTCAAGATACTTGGGCTAAAAAAGATCCCGTTGCTAATTATGAGTTATTCTTAAGAGAAGAAGGAATTTTATCTGAAGAATCTATTACTCAATTTAGAAGTGAAATTGCAAAAGAAATTCAAGATGGATTAGATCTTGCTTTTGCAGAAGGTAAAATTATACCAAATACTGAAGATGAGGTGAATGATGTTTTTGCTGCACACAATACTAAGGACACAATAAATCCTAATGCATCTAAAACTGAAAAGCGTTTCATTGATGCTATTTCTGATGGATTGAAAGAATCTTTGACTAAATATCCAGAATTGGTTATTATGGGGCAAGATATTGCAGAATATGGAGGAGCCTTTAAAGTAACAGAAGGTATGGTTGATGAATTTGGTAAAGAAAGAATTCGTAACACGCCAATTTGTGAATCTGCGATTGTAGGTGCTGGATTAGGGTTATCTATTGCAGGGATGAAATCTGTTGTTGAAATGCAATTTGCGGATTTCGTTACATGCGGGTTTAACCAAATTGTAAATAATTTAGCCAAATCTCATTGGAGATGGGGACAAAATGCGGATGTTGTTGTTCGTATGCCTACTGGAGCAGGAGCTGCTGCTGGACCATTCCACAGCCAAAGTAATGAAGCATGGTTTTTTCATACGCCAGGGTTAAAAATCGTTTATCCAGCTTTTCCAAGTGATGCTAAAGGATTGTTAAATGCAGCCATCGAAGATCCAAATCCAGTTTTATTCTTCGAACATAAATATTTATATAGAAGTATTAAAGAGGAAGTAGTTGATGAATATTACACATTTGAAATTGGTAAAGCAAGAACAGTAAAATCAGGAAATAATATTTCGGTGGTAACCTATGGTTTAGGGGTTCATTGGGCGCTTGAAGCAGCTGAAAAACACCCTGAATTAGATTTAGATATTATTGATTTACGTTCACTAGCACCGTTAGATACTCAAGCTATTTATGATTCAGTTGCTAAAACTGGAAAAGTAATCGTTTTACACGAAGACTCTTTAACTGGTGGTATAGGAGGGGAGATAGCATCTTTGATTAACGAAAATTGTTTTTCTAGTTTAGATGCTCCTGTGAAACGAATTGGTTCGTTAGATACACCAATACCATTTGCGGCTGATTTAGAGCAAAATTTCTTGCCTAAACAACGTTTCTTTGAAGCTTTATTATCGTTAGATAATTATTAAAAAGGAATTTATTTTCAATAAAAAAGGCTGCAACTTGCAGCCTTTTTTTATTTTATATCCAGCTTTGTAGTGTAAAGTTGATCTTCATCTTGGATTTCTAATATATAAAATCCTTTTGCAAGTTCTGTTTCTAAGTTTATTAATAACGAATTATTTCCTTTAATCACTTCTCTTTTTTCTTCGAAACACAGCTTCCCATCATTTGAGTATAGTTTTATACAAACCTGTGTGTTTTCATTTGCTATATATTTTATATGTACCGAATTATCTGTGACAGGATTAGGATAAATAACCGTTTCATCTAGCATTATCGATTTTACATACACACTTTCTATAGAAGAGTATGAATATTTTCCATCATAATCAGTTTGTTTTAATCTGTAATAACTAATACCATAAAATGGATTGTAGTCTGTTGTATAGTATTGATTTGAAGTTGTAGTATTTCCTTTTCCAGGTATTTTTGTAAGCTCTTCAAAATGAATTCCGTCTTTTGATTTTTCAATGGTGAAATAATCATTGTTTATCTCACTCATTGTTTCCCAATTGATTTTTACTTTATGAGGATTGTATTTAACATTGAATTTAAATAATTCAATTGGTAAAGGAGTGGCATCTTCTAATCCTGGAATAAATTCAGAAAAGCTTGTTAAACCAGTTGAAAGTAAATATCCATCCGCAACCATTCTTCCTAACCCATTATCAGCATTTATAGTTCCTGCCATGTTGAAATCATTCAAGGTGCTACTTCCTGATGTTCGTTTCATAATACATTGACTATTGTCAACCCAGTCTCCTAAAGTATAGTTTGTATTATAAAGTTTGATTGAATAATTCCCACCGCTTGGTTGTGCATCTGGATCAATTTGAGTATATCCTTCACTATCTAATGTACATAATGTTTTAGTAGTTACACCTGTTCCTGTCATTTGTTTACCTAATGCTGTAAAAGCGGCTTGAGTATAGTCTGATGGTGTTCCGCTTACAAATTTCCCATCTAAATAACTTGTTCCAGTCAAATTATTATTTATTACCTCACTTAAAAAATAGGTTGAAGTAGAAGTCCCTTTTCCAAGAGGAAAACCATATGTTGAGCTATTTGTTGCAATATATCTTCTTAAGTTTCCATACACATAACTAGCACTAGAATAACCTGTTAAATTGGCCGCTGTGGTACTTAAAGAAATCAATTTATTTGTTCCAGTTGTAATTATCCCGTCAGTTAAAGTTCCAGTCCCTTCAATGTTACAATCATCTGATAATGTTAACGCTGTAGTTGAACTTGAATTATTTACTACGAAATTGTAAAAATAATCGCCATTCGTAGTAACTGTTTGATTAGAAGATCCGTCAAATGTTACCGTGTTTTGTAAGTGATAAAAGTTTGCCCCGGAATTAGTCCAGTTATTTGTTATATTAATGTTATACGGTCCATCTGATACATTAAATAATGTGTAGGGTCTACTATCAGCATCAATTCCTTCTGTTGCAGACACTTGAGAGGTGTTTCCTTCTGCTCTAATAATTGCGTCGTCACCAAATGTTCCTGTTGTGTAACTAATTGCATCAATACCTCCTGAGGTTGAGCTTGGACTAGTATTGTAAAAACTGATGTCTACTAATACATTAGAGCTTCCATCCCAAGTAAAAGGGGTGTCAAAATAAAATGTGTTCCAACCAGATGTCGTTGTGTATGAAACAGGTCCATATACTGTTGTTGTTGCATCATTTAGAAAATATGAAGGTACTGAGTTCGCAAATTCGGTTGAGCTTGTATGTCCTAATTTTATTGTAAAGGCTTGAAAAGCACTCGAACTTCTTTTTGTTACAACATAAAGTGCTAGAGAGGTTAACAAGTCATTTGATGTCATATTTGACATTTCTGAAGCTTGAATAAACATTTGCCATCTAGCACTTAAATTACTTCCTTGAAAAGGGCTATATTCATCTTGTAAATTTGCATCTGATCCAGCTCCTGTTCCAATTGTAATAGTTTCAGGGGCTCCGCAATACCAGTTACCTCCTGACATAGTTAAACTGCTGTTTATGTCAAGATTTCCTTCCATAAATCGTTTTCCTGCTCCACTCGCAGTTACAGCACCATTATATTGTGATTTCATTACAATTTGATCACCACTGGTTGCAGTGTAATTTACTGTTCCATAAAAAGTATATGAACCAGCATTTGATGCTGTAATGGCACGTGTTGAAGTACTTGTGTAGGCTATATTGGTTGTATGGCTACTGTTATTTCCCATTGTAAATGCTCCTGAAGAGGTAATAGGGTAGTTTA
>JBILUY010000051.1:0-14596 GCA_044370735.1 Crocinitomicaceae bacterium
AAAACACTCAATCAAATGTAGTAGAAGGGTTTTCTACTTCAGATTTATCTTTCGTTTCAATTTTTAAATTGAAAAATAAAAGCGAAATCAAGGTAAATGGTGCTGTTAAAAATGTATTTAACTCATCTTATCAATACATTCGTTACTATGTTATGCCTGGAAGAAATTACATTTTATCTATTTCATATGCGTTTTAATAAATTAAGAAATGTACTGTTTTTTTTGTTTTTCTTTATAATGTTCAGTTGTAAGAAAAAAACAATTGACTTATCTCAAACAAATTAACTTAATACAGGATATTTAGTTTTAAATGAGGGATTATTTAATCAAAATAATGCAAGTTTAACATGGTTTGATTGTTCTACGGGGGAGATTAACCAAGATGTTTTCCTTACAAATAATCAACGAGGTTTAGGAGATACAGGAAATGATATGATTCGATATGGATCTAAAATTTATATTGTAGTAAATGTATCAAGTACAATTGAAGTTTTGGATGCAGCATCTTTAAAATCGATTAAACAAATTCCAATGATTTCTAATGGGAAAGCAAAACAACCAAGAAATATTATAGCTTTTGGTTCTTCTGTTTATGTTTCATGTTTTGATGGTTATGTAGATATAATAGATACTTCTAAACTCACAATCAATAAGCGTGTGAAGGTAGGTTCAAACCCAGAAAATCTTTCTATTTATAATAATCAGCTATTTGTTTCAAATTCCGGAGGATTAAATCCACCCAAAATGGATAGCACTATTTCAGTGATTGATTTGATATCAAACCTAGAACTTAAAAAAATTGTTGTAGGCATGAATCCAGGAAATAGTATAATAGGGCTTAATAATACCATGTATGTTTCAACCCGTGGTAATTACAACGGCGTGAAATCCACATGGAAGATAATAAATTTTAATTCTGGAGAAATTGTTAAAACGTTTCAAGAAAGCATCTTATCAATGGAATTGTTTCAAGACTCGTTGATCTTAATTAACACAGATAATCAAAAAATTCAATTGTTTTCAATGAAAACGAATAGTGTAAAGCAAATAGATTTTATTTCGTTAGCAAGTTTTGTAAATCCATATAATATTCAATATTTAGCAAATAAAAAAGAGATTTGTATTACAGATGCCAATAGCTATGTGAATCAAGGTTATGTTTTTATTTATGATGAAAATGGAACCTTTAAATATAAGTTCAAATCAGGATTAAATCCTTCAAAAATAATAAGCTATGAGTAAATGGTTCTTTGTATTTATTGTATTTATTGTTAATCCTGCTTTCTCTCAATACGCGCCTTCTGCTGGTGAAATTGGTACCACAGCAATTTCAAAAGACTCATCCGTGTTTCTATTTTGGGCAGATAGTTGTAAAATTGTTCGCGGTTGGCAGAATAGCTCTAATAAAGAGTTAGGGTATGCATCATTAGGAGTAGAAATTGACGCTATAGGATTAGCAGATGGTAAGGTGGTAAGTCTTGGAGATAGTGGTCAAATAACATTAAGTTTTCCTCATCGTATTGAAAATGGAGTTGGTTTTGATTTTGCCATTTTTGAAAATAGCTTTAATAATACTTTTTTAGAATTAGCTTTTGTTGAAGTAAGTTCAGATGGAAAGCATTATGTAAGATTCCCTGCTGTTTCATTCATTCCTTCAGTGATCCAATTAGGAAATGATGCGATCATGGACGCGGATAAAATTGATAATTTAGCTGGTAAATATAGAGGTGGATACGGAACGCCTTTTGATTTAGAAAATCTCAAAGACACTGCAAATTTGGATCTTCAAAACATTCGATTCGTGCGATTGGTTGATGTTGTTGGTTCAATTAATCCAATTTACGGAACGAAAGATAGTAAGGGAAACATCATTAACGATCCATTTCCTACTCCATATCCTTCTGCAGGATTTGATTTAGATGCTGTTGGTGTTATAAATTCGAACTTTGCTTCAATTAGTGAAAAAACATTAGATATAAAAATTTGGCCGAATCCAGCCTCAGAGTTTTTATATATCGATATTGATTCAAATGAAGTAGTGCAAATAATCAATGCAGTAGGTAAGTGTGAATTTTCAAAAGAATTGAATGGTATTTCAAAAATAGATGTTTCATTATTAGATGAAGGAATTTATTTTGTGCGAATTAACAATTCAGTTCAAAAAATTAAAATCCAATAAAAAGAGCGACTCGAATACGGCCGCTCTCAATTATCTTTAGAAAGGTTATTTAAAAAGTCCTGGACTTTTTTCTTTTAAAGTGAACATATATTTTTTGATGTTTTGCTCATCAGCTTTGTTTAAAATCATTAACATATTGTCTGATTCTACAATAATATGATTGTCAAGACCTTCGATTAATGCGAGTTTATTAGAAGGTAAGTTTACAATACAGTTTGTTGAGTTAATCATATGAACATGATCTCCAATTACTGCATTTCCATTGTAATCTTTTTCAAGGTGAGTATATAAACTTCCCCATGTGCCTAAATCAGACCAATCAAAATTTGCTAATACAACATCTACGTTTTTCGCATGTTCCATTACCGCAAAGTCAATTGAAATATCTTCACATACTTCAAAGCAATGGTTTACTTTTTCTTGTTCATTTATTTTGTTGTAAAATCCATTTTCAGGAGAAAAAAGTGCATATAATGGAGGATTGAATTTTTTTATCGCATTCAAAATGGATGATGCTTTCCAGATAAAAATTCCTGAATTCCAGTAAAAATTTCCTGCTTTTACGAATATTTCAGCTAGCTCTTTGTTCGGTTTTTCTCTGAAGTGTTTTACTTCTTTAACTTCTCCGCCAATCATATCGCCAATTTCTTCGAACTCAATGTAACCGTAGCCTGTATCAGGTCGAGTAGGCTGAATTCCTAAAGTAACTAATCGTTCGTCTGATTTAGCTTGTTCTATAGCAATGTTTACTATCGATGTAAATTTTTCTTCTTTTAATATTAAGTGGTCAGATGGTGCAACTACTAAGGTCGCTTCTGAATTAATATCGAATATTTTTGCTGCTGCGTATGCGATACAAGGAGCAGTGTTTTTACGTTTTGGTTCAGTTAAAATCCTACTTGAATCAATAGTTGGAAGTTGTTCTTTTACCAAAGCTACATAGTCTTGATTTGTTACTATAAAGATATTTTCAGCAGGTGCTATATTTGTTAGACGATCAAAAGTCATTTGCAATAAAGACTTTCCTATTCCGAGAACATCTAAAAATTGTTTTGGTTTTTGAGGAGTTGACATAGGCCAAAAGCGGCTACCTACACCACCTGCCATTATAATACAATAGTTATTATTCATTGCTTTTTTATATCAGTCTTCAAATATAGGAATTACTTCTGCTATCGCATAAATTAGATACTTTTTTTTCGTTCGTATTTCTTCACAGATATATCGTTTTCTTCTTAGCGGCCCTTTGATAAATATTTTTCCTTGAAGACTAAATTTTGAGTTTAATGGAATTTCTTCTAATAAAAGATAATCATCAAGCTTTTTATCATAATTTTTTAAAACTCGGGATAAACCAAGGTCTGAACAAGAAGATGCTTTTGTGTTAACTAATGAATTAATAAGTGCATTTTCAATGTCTTGGGGTAATTTTTTTGTTTCAATAAAAGGAATAAGCATTTCACGATATGTTTTTTTCCATTCAGTTCCATGCGGTTGAATAGTTCGACCATAACGTAAATGAGCTTGAAGATGAGCAAATTCGTGTATTGTTGTAATCAAAAAGGAATATGGATTTAAATTACCATTGATTGTTATTCGATGAGGTAAACCATTATGTGCAGGTCTATAATCTCCTAATTTAGTGTTTCGAGGATTTACGATTTTGAATTTTACTGGAGTAGGAAGAAATAAACTAGCAACTAGTAAAGCAAATCCTTCTGGAAGATATTTTTCTAGTTGTTTAGCGATTTTTTCTTTTAACTCTTCTTGTGACGACATTTATAATTTTCTTTGTCTGGATTTAATCGAAATCGAAATTAGTGATTAAATTAGCAAAAATGTTGACAGTAATTTCAAATATTGGGAAGTATTTTGCGATGCTTTGGGAAGTGTTTTCCAAACCTCAAAAATTTAATGTTTTTTGGAAGCGTTGCATTGAAGAGATACAATTGATTGGAATAGCTTCTTTGCCTATCGTTTTTTTGATGTCAATATTTATGGGAGGGGTTATTTCTCTTCAAACTGCTTCCAATATGGATGTACCATTTCTACCTCAGTATACAATCGGATATATTACCCGTTCAAGTACTATTCTTGAATTTTCACCTACAATCATATCTTTGATTTTAGCAGGAAAAGTGGGGTCAAACATTTCGTCCGAAGTTGGAATGATGCGGGTGACTGAGCAAATTGATGCGCTAGAAATTATGGGAGTGAATTCGTTGAATTATTTGGTTTTACCAAAAATTATAGCAGCGATCATGTTTTTTCCTATTTTGATTATTTTTTCAATGGCTCTGAGTTTATTAGGTGGTTGGCTTGCTTTAATAATGTCTGGTTTATCTTCTACAGATGCATATGTGTTTGGTTTAAGATCCTTTTTTAAAGTTGGTGATATCTATTATGCATTATCCAAGACGGTAGTCTTTGGTTTCCTGATAGTTTCTATAGCTTCTTTTTATGGTTATTACACAAAAGGAGGAGCAATCGATGTTGGAAGATCTTCTACAAAAGCTGTGGTAAATAGTAGTATTGCTATTTTGTTGGCTAATTTTTTCATAACACAAATGTTTTTATTGTAATGATAGAAGTTCAACATGTTTCCAAAGTTTTTGGTCAACATCAAGTGTTAGATGATGTTTCTGCTACTTTTGAAAAAGGTAAAGTAAATCTGATAATTGGTTCTTCAGGACAAGGTAAATCTGTGTTAACGAAGTGTTTGGTAGGTTTGCATGAAGTAACTGAAGGTAAAATTCTTTACGATGGAGTTGATTTTTGTACGATGAACGATAATCAAAGAAGAAGTATCAGAACTCAAATTGGAATGTTGTTTCAAGGTGCTGCTCTTTTTGACTCTATGACTGTCGAGGATAACATTATGTTTCCTCTAAGGATGTATACAAATCAAACCAAAAAAGAAAGATTAAAAAGAGTGGATTTTTGTTTGGAAAGAGTCAATCTTACTGGGAAAAACAAATTATTCCCTGCGGAGTGTAGTGGTGGTATGCAAAAACGTATCGCCATAGCAAGAGCCATTGTAATGAATCCCCATTATCTGTTTTGTGATGAACCTAACTCTGGTCTGGATCCAAAAACTTCCATTTTAATTGATAATTTAATTAAAGAGATTACCTACGAATTTAATACAACAACGATTGTTATTACGCACGACATGAATAGCGTAATTGAAATAGGTGATACAATCAATTTTATTCATAAGGGGAAAAATTGGTGGCAGGGATCTAAAAAAGATATAGTCACAACTGATAATAAAGAGATTATTGATTTTGTTTATGCTTCTAATTTTATGAAGCAAATAAAAGATAAATTATCTCATTAAAAGTAACTGATATATCCAAAATGGATGATTCCGTTTTTTAATAATATCGGATTATTAAATTGTTTTCCTAATGCATAGGAAATTGAAAAAATTCCTTGTTGAGTTCCAAAACTTAATCCTGTCCCGAATCCAAAAGGAGTTGAATAGATTGTGTTTTTAAAATGATTTTCATAGTAGCTAAAATCAAAATAGGAAAACAAATAGGAAAACTGTTCTATCATAAATCGATACTCAAATGATTGTGTAAATCTCAAATTACCAAGCAGTTCATCTTCTCGAAATCCACGTTGATTTAATAATCCGCCAAATCGTAACAATTCATTTTGATAGTAGAAAGGAGCTTGATAGATTTCTCCAGTAAATTGAGTTTTTAAAATATGTCGTTTAAAAAAGGGGAGGTAATATGAAAAAGAATATTCCAATTTTAACGTATTATCGTATTTACTTTTTAAGCTGTCTGACCGAGAGGTATTTCTTTTTCCTAGTGATACATCAAGCAAAAATTGAAATCCTTTCCTTGGAACAGGGATGTTATCTAATTTTTGCTTAGACATTGACAACCCATAAAAATAATTGATCGATTTTCCTAAATTAGAATTGCTTGAATTTGTATTTAGAGTATTCGATTCGAGATATTTATAATTGGCACGAATTAAAAAACCATATGTAGTTAAATATTGAATGCCAAATTGATTTTTTATTTCAATAAAAGTGGAATCTTTTTTATACAGATTAAATTGATTGTCAATACCAAAATTACTTTTAAAAAGAGATGGATAATTAGCTCCTATTTTTAATGATTGAGTGCTTTCTTGAATTCTTCTCCATTGTAAGTCAATCCCTTCACCTTTTTTTAATTGATTGATTAGTTTCATTTTTAAATCACCCACTAAAAAATAATTTTGTGTTTTAGGATTTTGTTGAATTCCTATTGTGCCAGAAATAGTATTGATTGGTCTTGATTGTAAATGAAGATAAACAGTAACCTTATTGTCTCCTTTGAATAATAATTCTGGATTTTGAACAGTAGTCAAATAAGGAAGTTGATTTATTTTTTGATTTATTGTAAGAAAAGTCATTTCACTGTATGGGCTTTCTTTTTTTATATCCAGAATTGCTCTTAAAAATTGTTCTTTGATTTTAACATCTCCGTCTATTAAAATTTCATCCCATTGATAAAATGGTCCTTTCTCAATATGGACTACTGCTTTTATTTGATTATCTTCAAATTCAATAGAGGATACAATTATTTTAGCAAAAGGAAATCCATTATTTATTAGTTCATTAAACTGACTTTCAAGTTTTAATCCTAATTCGCTAGGGGATAGAGTATTTTCATTTTGATTGTTAGTGGTCAAAAGGACTTTAGCATACTTTTTATTAGGAGTTATTAATAGAGCGAAACCTTTTTCATTTGTTAATATTTTAAAAGTTGGAATTAGGTAACCCTTTTTAATTAGTTTTAAGTAGATAGGGGTTATAGTTGAAGTTAATGTGTCTTTGATAGGGATTGAATAACTATTATCATCGGATTGACCAACGACTGTTTTAATTGTTAGAGCAAAAAAAATGAAAAAACAAATGATATTTTTCATCTTATAAAGATAAATTAAATTATATATTCTTTGAATTAATTAGATTTCTTCTATTTTTGCAATGTTAATTTAATCCGTATATGAAAAAAGTAGTTACAATTATTGTTTTTGCTGTTGTTTTAGTTAGTGCTTTAGTTTCTTGTGGTTCTACAAAACATGCAGGGAAGTGTGATGCTTATTCTTTGAATAAGAATGAAGTATCAAACCAAGATTTAGCAAGTAAATAATTATTTTCTAAGGACAAAATTCTGTCCTAAGTACACTTTTCTGACTTGTTCATCAGATGCTAATTCTTCAGCTGTTCCAGTTTTAAGAATATTTCCTTCAAATAATAAGTAAGCCCTGTCTGTTATTGATAGGGTTTCTTGTACATTATGGTCTGTAATAAGTATACCTATATTCTTTTTTCTTAGGTCAGAAACAATACTTTGTATGTCTTCTACAGCTATTGGGTCTACACCTGCAAATGGCTCATCTAAAAGAACAAACTTGGGATTTGTGGCTAGGGCTCTTGCTATTTCAGTTCTTCTTTTTTCTCCACCGGAAAGTCGATTTCCTAAATTTTTTCTAACATGGGTTAAGCTGAATTCTTCTAGTAATTGCTCTAATCTTTCTTTACGTTCTACCTTGTTTAAATCTGTCATTTCTAGAATCGCCATGATGTTGTCTTCGACACTTAATTTTCGAAATACAGAGACTTCTTGTGGTAAATAACCAATCCCTAATTGGGCACGTTTATACATGGGATAATCGGTTATTCTCTTTTCATCTAAAAAAACATCTCCTTCATCAGGTTTTACTAATCCAACAATCATATAAAATGAGGTGGTTTTACCTGCTCCATTTGGACCTAATAAACCAACGATTTCTCCTTGATTTACTTCAACAGAAACACCATTAACTACATTTCTTCCTTTGTATGTTTTTTTGATGTTGTTGGTGTAAAGTTTCATCTACTTAATTTTTGATTCGACTTGTAACGAAAATACTTATTTCATACAATAATAAAAGAGGTACTGCTACAATGACTTGACTAATTAAATCAGGTGGAGTAATAATCGCTGCAAGTATTAAAACCCCAACTATAGAGTGTTTTCTATATTTTTTAAGAAATTCTGGTGTTATAATTCCAATCTTAGCCAGTATGTATGCAACAACAGGTAGTAAGAACATGAGGCCAGTATAAAAAATAGTAGATAATATTGTACTCATGTACGAGCTTATAGTAAAAATATTTTCGATATTTTTAGATAACTGAAAAGTTCCAAAAAACTGAACACAAAGAGGGGCAACAATATAATAACCAAAACAAATACCTAAAAAGAATAATAAGCTAACATAAAATACAATTCCTCTAACAGCTGTTTTTTCTTTCTGTTTTAATCCTGGTTTTATAAAAGACCATAATTGATAAAATACATAAGGGAATGCAATTACTACTCCCCCCATTAACGACATCATGATTGCATATGAAAATTGCCCTCCCATCGTCGTGCTTTGAATGCTTATATTTATTTCTTCTGTACAGTAACCAAAGTATTGACAAAGAAGTTTATAAGTGACAAACGAAGGGTCTTTCATTGATAAAAAAAGAATATCAATAATTTCAGTTTGAAAAACCCAAATTAATATAGCGAAAGTGACAATGGCAATAGCAGATTTTACTAATCGCCAACGGAGCTCTTCCAAATGCTCCAAAAATGACATTTGCTTTTCATTTTCTTCCATAACAAGAGCAAATATAAAGATTTGAATTAAGCAAATTTTTAAAATTGCATTTTTTGTCCATTTATTCGATTATTTCATTGTTTAAAAATGAAAGTTTGTTAACTTTATATGATGTAACATTGTTAACTATTATGGTAAGTGTAGATTTAAAAGGAGCGTTAAAGAAGTTTTTTGGATTTGAAAATTTTAAAGGAAACCAAGAGAATATTATTCAAAATTTATTAAACGGAAATAACACTTTTGTTATCATGCCTACTGGAGGTGGTAAGTCTTTATGTTACCAATTACCTGCTTTACTTTCTGAAGGTACCGCTATTATTGTTTCCCCTTTGATAGCCTTGATGAAAAATCAAGTTGATGCGATAAGGAATGTTAGTGATAGTGAGAGTGTTGCTCATTTTTTGAATTCCTCTTTAACTAAAACAGAAATAAATAAAGTTAAAATAGATATACAAAGTGGGTTAACTAAATTGTTATATGTGGCTCCAGAGTCTCTTACTAAACAAGAATACATAGATTTTTTAACCTCAGTTAATATTTCCTTTTTTGCCATTGATGAGGCACATTGTATTTCCGAATGGGGACATGATTTTAGACCTGAATATAGGAGATTAAGAGATATTTTTGAGCGAATTTCTAGTGTTCCTATTATTGCTCTGACTGCTACTGCAACCCCTAAAGTGCAATTAGATATTCAGAAGAATTTAAACATGGTAGATGCTACTGTATTTAAATCCTCATTTAATAGAGAAAATTTATATTACGAAATTCGACCAAAAGTTGACGTTGAGAAGGAAATTATACGTTACATCAAAGCGAGAGAGGGTAAGTCAGGAATTGTCTATTGTTTGAGTAGAAAAAAAGTTGAAGAATTATCAGAATTGTTGAATTTAAACGGAATCAATGCGTTGCCTTATCATGCGGGTTTAGACGCGGCTACACGAGCAAAACATCAAGATATGTTTTTGATGGAAGATGCTAATATTATCGTAGCTACTATTGCTTTCGGTATGGGGATTGATAAACCAGATGTTAGATATGTGATTCATCACGATATTCCAAAGTCTTTAGAAAGTTATTATCAAGAAACCGGTCGTGCTGGTCGTGATGGAGGAGAGGGTGAATGTGTTGTTTTCTATAGTTATAAAGATATTGAAAAATTAGAGAAATTTTTACAAGGTAAACCTGTCACAGAGCAAGAAATAGGCAAACAACTATTACATGAAATTGTTTCCTATACTGAGACATCTGTATGTAGACGAAAATATATTTTACATTATTTCGGAGAGTCGTTTGATGAATCGCATTGTAAAAATATGTGCGATAATTGTAAGCATCCGCGCGAAAAATCTGAAGGTAAAGAACATGTATTGTTGTTGTTACAATCTGTACAAGCTCTAGAAGAATTACAAAAACCAAAACACATTTGCAGTTTCATTACTGGGAATTTAACTGCAGAGATAAAATCTTACAAACATGATAAACATCCTTTATTTGCAAAAGGAAATTATAAAGATGAACATTTTTGGAATGCAGTTATCAGACAAAGTTTAGTGGGTGGTTTACTTCAAAAAGAAATTGAGAGTTTTGGCACGATAAAATTAACTGAAGTAGGTAAAAATTTCATAGCTAATCCAACTTCTTTTATGTTAATTAAAGAACGTAAGTTTGATGAAGAATCAGCCGATTTTGAGATAAATACTAACGCTAAAGGTGGTGCTTTTGATGAGGTGTTATTTGATATGTTAATTGATTTAAGAAAATCGATTTCTAAACAAAAAAATATTCCTCCTTTCGTTATTTTTCAAGAGCCTTCTTTAAAAGATATGTGCTTTCAGTACCCAATTACATTAGATGAATTAACAAATATTCAAGGGGTAGGTACAGGAAAAGCTTCAAGATACGGTGCTCCGTTTATCGAATTAATAAGTTCTTATGTTGAAGAAAATGAAATTGAAAGACCTCAAGATCTTGTTGTAAAGTCGTTAATTAACAAATCAGGTTTAAAAGTTCAATTAATACAAAACATTGATCGTAAATTACCTTTAGAAGATATTGGAAAATCTCAAGGTAAATCAATGGAGGAGATTATCGAAGAAATTGAAGGTATCGTTGCGTCAGGAACGCGTGTAAATATAAACTATTACATCAATGATATCTTGGATCAAGATAATCAAGAAGAAATTTATGATTATTTTTCTGAGGCAGATTCTGATGATATTTCTTTGGCTTACAAAGAATTCGATGGAGATTATTCAGAAGAAGAATTGCGTTTGATGAGAATTAAATTTATGAGTGAAATGGCAAATTAATAAAAGATGCGTTTTACTTTATTTCTTCTTTTTTTCTTTTTATTTTACTCAAGTTTTGCTCAACTTCAGTCTCCCTGTGATGTTGGAAAAGATAAATATATCTGTTCAGACAATGTGATCTTAGAGACTAAATCCCAACTACCTGGAAAGTGGAGATTTTCTGGTCCTAGTTCTGGTGTATTTGATAATGCTACTAATCCGAAAGTTACAATTTCCTCTATCTCTTTACCTATTGTAAAAGTATATTGGGTAAATAATGATCAGTCCTGTGCTGATACGATCGAAATAGTTCAACCTGCAATAGGTACGACTTCTTTGTTGAAAAATGGAGTTGTTGTGAATGGAAATGAGATTAAATTATGTTATGGTGATGATTGGAAAGCAAATACAAGTGTTTCAAAAGGAAAATCGTATGTTGCATATGTATTGTATAAATCTACACCTCCTGTTAGTCCAAATGTTTACGCTGATCTTGAGGTATTTAAAGGGCCGGTGATTTTGGCTAATAACGATATAAATAATGGTCAATTAAAATTGAATTATCCAAATAGTTCGAATGAATATTGGTTTCTACCTATTTTATACAATGAAATTGGAATACAAGGTCCTATAATTGATCCTACTTGCCAAATCTCAGGAGTACCTTTTAAGATTACATATTTAGATAAAATTTCAATTTCTAAAAAAGAAGATTGCATGCTTGGTCAATCTTTGTTAGATATAACTGGTGGAACTTCAAATTTTGATGTGTTGGATTACTCACCGGCTTCTTTGTCAATAGACAGTTCATTGATATCACAGGGGAAGATTAATTTATCATCAATTCTTGTTAAGGAAAATTATTCCATAAATGTTAAAGATGATAATGGTTGTTTGGCTAGTTTTTCTACCAAATTTTCTCCATGTCCAGCATGTAAAACAGATGTAATATATCAAAAAACATATTGTATTTATGATAGTTTTCCATCGCCAGTATTAAAAGAAGGAGCAGGAATAGGAATTTTAGAATTAGTACCTGCCAATGAAACAAATTTAGTTTTTGATTCTTTGACAGGAAAAATTGATATTCAATCAAGTAAGCCTGGTAATTATGTAATTCGAAATAAAGCATCGTTAAGTTGTGCGAATCAAAACTATACGGATTTTAATATTGAGATTTTAGACTCTGTACCCTTACCATCTGGAAATTCAATTGACACAATTTGTATTTCAAATCCAAAAGTTGGAGATATAAAAGATATAAGCGCTCAATTAATAACTTGGTATAACAAAGACGGTGATAAATTAGATCCTGCAATTGATCCAGTCATTCACGGGGCAACCTATTATTGTACTCAAACGATCAAAGGGTGTGAAAGTGAAAAAAAGAGTGTAAAAATATTTGCTCCTACCATATCTTCTCCTTTGGGTGATACAGTACAGTTTTTATGTAACACACAAAGTAATATTCTCTTTAATGTTTTATTGCCGAATGGACCAACTATTAATTGGTATAATTCTATGAATAAAAAGTTAAATGATAATGATTTAGTATCCCCGGGAACATATTATGCAACTCAGTATTTAGGTTGCGAAAGTAAAGCAAAATTAAAAGTGAATTTAGTTACTAAAAACATTAATATTCCATATCAAATACCTGATTCATTATTCTTTTGTCCTGATCAAAATCCACTTGTTAAAAACATTACAACTTCTTTTAAAAATAGTTTTATTTACGATTTACCTAATTCGATTTCGTATTTAAATAATGATGTGAAATTAGAACAAGGTTTATATTATATTGATTACAAAGATTCTGTTACTAAGTGTATCGCAAATAGAAAAAAAATATGGGTGAATTTACCTGTATTTGATTTAGACATTAAAATTACTGAGCCCTATTGTGGTTACCAAAATGGAGAAGTAGAAATTAAATCTCTTAGTAATCAATTTGTATATTCAATCAATAATATTTCATCAACTCATAAATTTAGTGGTTTACATTCTGGAGAATATATTTTGAAAGTGAAAGATAATTCCAATTCAAAATGCTTTCTTGATACTAACATAATAGTTTCTTGTAAAAGCTCTGATTTACAAGAGGTTTTGTCTCCAAATTTTGATGGGAAAAATGATTTTTTAATATTTGGACTTTCTGATTCATACCCTGAATCAAAATTATTGGTTTACAATAGATGGGGAAATTTAGTATACGAAAGTGAAATTCCATATACTGATAATTGGAAAGGTTTAGACAACGTAGGCAACCCTTTGCTAAGTAGTACGTATTATTATGTTTTAGAGAAAAATAGAAGTCAAATATTAAAAACGGGTTTCATTGAGCTTATCAAATAGGTTCGGTGTTTTTTGTTTTTATATTTGTTAGTTAATTAGAAATTTATTAGAGCCTTTTAGGTGATTTAGATATGAAAAATTTAGTAAAAATTGTAGGGGTATTTGTATTATTTTTTAGCTCACAAATTGTAAGTGCCACAAATTATTATGTAAACGATGCTTCTACTTCTGGAGATATTTACTGTACTGCAATTGGAGCAGTAGCGAATAATGGTACATCTAAGGCAACTCCTAAATTAACCTTAACGGCTTTACTAAGTACTTATTCTGCGTCATTTGCTTCAGGTGATACAATATTTATTGATAAGGGAAATTTTTCTGATAAAGATTTATCTAGTCCAGCAAATGGTGTTGTGATTATGGGGGCAGGAATGACTAAAACAATTTTTACCAATCCAGGTAGTGATAATTATTTCATGCGCATTGATGATAATAATACTCAGTTAAATGCGATGAAATTAGCAGGATATGATGATCAAGGTGGTGGTTTGGGTCAGGTGATTGGTGTTGCCGCTAACGTTACTGGAGTTAAATTTTATTATTTACAAGTAAATGGTGCTGCTACTTCAAGTGGATTGAGTGGTCGACCTATTGAGATTGCAACAGGAACCACAGTTACATTTTATGGAGGTGGTAATAGTTGTAATGACTGGGATGCAGGTGGAGGAATAAACATTGCAGGTGGAACAACAAATTTTTACTATTATAATTTTATTGGGAATCATCGTGACGAAAATGGGGCGGCACTAAAAGTAACAGGTGGAACTGTAAATATTCGAAATTCCTTATTTAAAGGGAACTCTTTATATTCTGATTTAGTTGGTAGTGCAATGTATTTGACTGGGGGTACAACAAATATTTATGACTGTTCTATTACTGCAAATGACACAAAATTAGCATCTGCAAATGCTATTGGAGGAGCTGTTAGAGTGGCGGGTGGTAACTTAAACATTACGCGTTCAACTCTAACTGCACATACACAATCTAGTTCTAGTACTTCCTATGGTGCAGGGATTGGAATCAGTTCAGGGACTGTAGTTGTAGATTCTTGTTCATTTAGTACAAATGCTGGTTCTACAACAAGAGGTACGGATGTTTATAATGCTGG
>JBILUY010000357.1:0-4407 GCA_044370735.1 Crocinitomicaceae bacterium
ATGCACCTTGCCGTTGAACACGCCAGTAGCCTTTCCGCCAAGAAGGCCTTTGTAGGTCTCGTTGCTCTGGCAGTTCGGTACAAGATGGTCCACGAGCGTGTGGTTGTCGAACAGGTCGGTGCCGCTGACCAGATAAAATCCGTTGAGGTGGGCCTCAGCGCTCTGCCCCGCAATGCGCACGTTGAGGTTGTTGCGCAGCAGCTTGCCTTGCAGCTGCACGGTGTTGGTCACCGAACGGCCATTGCGCTCCACTTCAATCTCCGTGGTGTTCACAAGATTTCCTTCGGGAATTTCCTGAAGGATGTTCATTTCCAAGGATGCGTTCGTTCCTATGAATGCCTCGGTGAGGTGATTCAAAAGCGATTTCTCCGAGATGATTTCCCCGCGGAAATGATGCAGACAACGCAGACGCGCACCTTCCTCCATCACAATGAGAATCCGGGAGTTGTGAAGTTGACCGTCAGCAGTGTTCAGCACGTGGTTGATGACCAATGTGCCGTCCACCTGGACGTTTTTCGAAACATGGATGATGAGTGCATCGGTAAACAACGCAGTGTTCAATGCGGCCAATTCCTGCTTGGTGTGGATGCCGCTCTTGCCGATGTAGCTAATCAGATCGCCCGCCTCGGCAAGGGTGGTGAAGGTCACTCCCGGAATGGAAGGAAACTCGCGTCCAACACTTCCATTCATGAGCCTGACCGACTGTTCAGACACGATTGGCCGGACCGAAGTGGTCGGATTCAATCCTTGGTCGAACAACCGCTTAACGTTGGTGTATTTCCAGTCTTCGTGCCGCTTGCTCGGTATGCCCTTCTCGCGCAACAGCGATGCAGCCTCTTCGCGCAGGGCGAAAAGGCTGTCAGAGGGTAGGGCCTCGAGCAGTCTGGCCACAACCTCAGATGTGTCTAATGTTGTGCTCATGCCGCTGCCTCCTCCAACTCGGCCTTAATCCAATCGTAGCCCTTCTCTTCCAGTTCCAACGCAAGTTCTTTTGTCCCTGATTTCACGATGCGGCCGTTGTAGAGGACGTGCACGAAGTCGGGCACGATGTAGTCGAGCAGCCGCTGGTAGTGCGTGATGACGATGAACGAGCGGTCGTTGCTGCGGAGCTTGTTCACCCCGTTGGCCACGATGCGCAGTGCATCGATGTCGAGGCCGGAATCGGTCTCGTCAAGTATGGCGAGTTTCGGGTCGAGCATGGCCATCTGGAACACCTCGTTGCGTTTCTTCTCCCCGCCCGAGAAACCTTCGTTCACGGCCCTTCCGGTGAGATCAGTGGTCATTTCCACCAGTTCCTTTTTCTCCTTCATGTACTGAAGGAATCCTTTGGCGTCCAGTTCGGGGAGGCCGCGGTGCTTGCGCACTTCAGTGACGGCCGCACGGAGGAAGTTGGTGTTGCTCACGCCCGGAATCTCAACCGGATACTGAAAGGCGAGGAACAGCCCCTCACGCGCCCTTTCCTCTGGGGCCATGTCGAGCAGGTCCTTGCCGTCCAGCTCAGCACAGCCATCAGTAACCTCAAAATTCTCGTTGCCCGCCAAAACTGCGGCCAACGTGCTCTTGCCTGCACCGTTCGGGCCCATGATGGCGTGCACCTCACCCGCGTTCACGGTAAGATTGAAGCCTTTTAGGATGTCTTTTTCCTCCACTTTGGCGTGGAGGTTTTCTATTCTTAACATGTGTGTGCTTTTCTAAAGCTAAGTGGTTGTTTTTTACCGCAAAGTGCGCGGAGGTTTACGCAGAGTGCGCGGAGGTTTTTTTGAGGGAAAAACAAGAGTGCAGAGGTTCTCTCGCATTCTGCGAAAACTCAAAATAGTAGATTGATTCTGAATGCTTCGTGTTCATTTGTCTCCGTGTTCTTCGCGAGAATCTTAGCTCCCTTTGCGGTTTCATTTCATAGCCCATTCACAACACGTTGAATGCCATCGCGCAGCAAAGTCACATTGAAATTCATGAGCAGTCCGAGTTTGCACCCGCTGAGTTTGAGATAGGTCATAATCTGAGCAAGATGAACCATGTTCAGCTCTTCAACCGCCTTTAATTCCAGAATCAGCTTGTTCTCAACCATCATATCTATCCTGTAACCACACTCCAACTCCACATCCTCATATTTCAATGGCATCGGTTTCTGCACCTCCACGTAGAGCCCGTTCTTTTTAAGTTCATAAGCCAGACACTGTTCGTAGCTCGATTCCAATAGCCCAGGCCCCAAAGCACGATGCACCTTGATCGCGTGGCCAATCACCACCTTCGACAACTCATTCTCTGTAGGGTTCTGCTTCACGTTGTGTCTTTGCGTCCTTGTGAAATGTCATCCTTGACATTTCAACTTCACTTCTTTCTCTGTGTTCTTTGCGAAAATCTTTGCGCCCTTTGCGGTTAAATTCTATCCCACCGACCCTTCGAGTGAGACCGCCAACAGCTTCTGCGCCTCCACCGCGAATTCCATTGGTAGTTTGTTCAATACCTCTTTACAGTAGCCGTTCACGATGAGGCCGATGGCCTGCTCGGTGTCTAGGCCGCGCTGGTTGCAGTAGAATATCTGGTCTTCGCCAACCTTGCTGGTGGTGGCCTCATGCTCCACCTTGGCGGTGCTGTTCTGTGTCTCGATATATGGGAAGGTGTGCGCCCCGCAGCGGTCGCCAAGCAGCAGCGAGTCGCACTGCGAGAAGTTGCGGGCGTTGGTGGCGCTGCGGCCTATGCGCACCAGTCCCCGGTAGCTGTTGTTGCTCCTTCCGGCCGAGATACCCTTGCTGATGATGGTGCTCTTGGTGTTCTTGCCGAGGTGGATCATCTTGGTGCCCGTGTCGGCCTGTTGGAAGTTGTTGGTCACAGCCACGGAGTAGAACTCCCCGATGCTGTTGTCGCCCTTGAGGATGCAGCTAGGGTATTTCCATGTGATGGCCGACCCGGTCTCCACCTGCGTCCAACTGATCTTGGCGCAATCACCTGCACATATGCCGCGCTTGGTAACGAAATTGTAGATTCCCCCTTTGCCCTCCTTATCGCCAGGATACCAGTTCTGCACGGTGCTGTACTTGATCTCCGCGCCTTTCATGGCCACCAGTTCCACTACCGCGGCATGTAGTTGATTTTCATCGCGCTGCGGGGCGGTGCAGCCCTCGAGGTAGCTTACATAGCTGTCCTCATCTGCAATCACAAGGGTTCTTTCAAATTGCCCCGTGTTCATGGCATTGATGCGGAAATAGGTGCTCAGTTCCATGGGGCAGCGCACGCCCTTGGGAATGTAGCAGAAAGACCCATCGCTGAATACGGCCGAGTTGAGGGCCGCATAGTAGTTGTCGGTCATCGGCACTACCGAGCCGAGGTATTCGCGCACCAGATCGGGATGTTCCTGCACCGCCTCGCTGAATGAGCAAAATATGATGCCCCGCTCGCGCAACGTCTCCTGAAAGGTGGTCTTGACGCTGACACTGTCAAACACAGCATCAACAGCCACATTGGCTCCGGCTACATTGAGCAGGCGCTTCTGCTCCTCCAATGAGATGCCCAGTTTCTCGAAGGTGGCGAGCATCTCGGGATCCACCTCATCCAGACTGCCAATCTCCTTTTTGGCCTTTGGGGCCGAGTAGTATATGATGTTCTGAAAATCAACCTTTGGATAATGGATGTGCGCCCATACAGGCTCGTCCAAGGTGAGCCAGTGGCGGTAGGCTTTCAAGCGCCATTCGGTGAGCCATTCGGGCTCGTTCTTCTTGGCCGAGATGGCCCGAACGATCTCCTCGTTGAGGCCCATCGGCAGCTGATCGGCCTCGATGTCGATGCTCCAGCCGTACTCGTAGTCCTTCTGCGTGAACTCCTTGAGGAGCTGATTTTCTTCTGCCATCTCTTTGATAATCAGCAAATGCGCTAATCAAACTGCGAAACTTTCCCCGCAGCCGCATGTGCGGGTGGCATTCGGGTTGTTGAAGAAAAACCCTTTGCCGTTGAGCCCTCCGGAATAATCGAGCTCGGTGCCCACCAGGTATAGGAAACTCTTCTTATCCACGGCCACGCGGATACCGTTGTGCTCAAACACCTTGTCCTCGGGCTTCAGGTCGGTATCAAAACTCAGGTCATAGCTCAGGCCCGAGCAGCCACCGCCCTTTACCCCGACACGGATAAATGCCGCGGTACTGTCCTTGCCTTCCTCCTCCATGAGGCTGATGGCCTTCTTCTTGGCGTTCTCTGTCACTGTTATCATGATGCCTTCGGCAACAATTTTTATTTAGACTTGTTCTAAACAAGCCGTATTTCAAGCCGCGAAAATACCTCAAACAGGGGATGGAATAACGGTAAAATATCAGACAGGACGCGGCAAAAGGCTTATGAATGCATGTCGGCCACCATGGACCTGGCCGCCTTCATTTGCAAGATGCTCCCATTTCAGGTCCGTTCTGTCCGCCT
>JBILUY010000046.1:0-15272 GCA_044370735.1 Crocinitomicaceae bacterium
ACCTATACCAAAAACGGAAACTATGAACAAAAATTTAAAACTAAAAATGGTTGTGATAGTATTATTCATGTCACTGCTACGATTATAACCATAGATACTACATTACAACATTCTAATCAATCTCTTTCTATAAAAGAAGAAAACGCTTCTTACCAATGGAAAAATTGTTCAAACAATACAAATATTATTTCTGAAACAAACAAGTTATTCACTCCTACCATACAAGGTAGTTATTATGTAACTATCACCAAAGAAAATTGTAAAGACAGCTCAAATTGTCACTCAATCCAACTGGCACAAATTGAAAATACAAATCAACTTCATTTTACTGCATTCCCTAATCCATTTTCTTCTGAAATTAAATTTTCATTCAATTCAAATGCTAATGTGCACCAATTAAAAATGATAGATATCAATGGTAAATTAATTGTTGAATTTAAGAATATCAAAACAAATGAATTTAGTTGGGACGGAACAAATAGTGCTAGCTTAAAACAACCTATTGGTACCTATTTTATTATTTACAATAATGACCTACATGAAGAACAAGTCTTTAAAGTAGAGCTAACTAAATAAACACAAATGGGCGTCTAAGAAATTAGGCGCCTTTTTTATACCTCAAAAAGTGTTGTAACTATCCTCCCCTTTCCATTATCTAAATTTATTGAGATTAACTCTTTCGACGAAAGCACCTTCCAATTAAAAGGTTCAGATAAAACATCAATGCCGCTTTGTTGTTTCAAACGTATTCCCTGCCCCGAAATTTTATCTTTATTAGGTATAAAATCTTCTAACGGAAGATGTTCGGTGATAATAACATAATTAAAATTTGACAACTTTTTCAATATACTTCCTACCTCATCGTTTGAAAGATGTTGTAATACTTGACGAACCAATGCACAGTCGCCAATTGGTAATTCATCAACTGCCAAATCCAAACAATGAAATGAAAGATTTTCAATTTTAAAAATGGTTTTATTTCGCTCTATTAAGGAAGGAACGATGTCTACCGCATGATAATGTTTAGCAAATTCAATAAACTCTTTCCCTACATTAAAATCCCCACAGCCTAAATCGCAAACGGTTAATGGTGAATCAAAGGATTTTAAAAATGAACTAACCACCTCGATATAGGGTTGTATTATCTCCGGATTATGAGAACCTTCCCCCGAATAGAATTCAGTTGGATTTCCACCCCAGAGATTCTTTTCATATATCTGCTCCATGGCGGCTTTAGTAGGCCAAGGTGTTTTAGCTTTTGGAGTTTGTTTCACTTTATAAATTTCTTTATCAAATTCAAAGGTTGTCACCCTCTTAATCTCCCGTCAATGGGAGAAAGAATTATATTTCCTTCACAAAATCTAAAAATACTTTCTTGTGCAATTCCAAATCTAACGACGGAGAAAGCGCTACACGAGCAATATAATCTTTGTCTCCTTCTTTTGTAGTTCCTTGAGTAGATGTTGCAGGAATGGTCCAATAACAGCCTTTTAATTGTCCGTAACTCACACAATATTTACTTTCTGTTGGAATTTCAGTAATCAACTTATTAATCAACTTCAAATTCAAGGCTCTTTTGTACTCCTCTTTTTCTTCAGGAGTATTTCCTTTTGTCGGTAAGTCCAATGAAAAAACAGATGGTGTAAATCCTTGTTCTGCTAACTCTTCCGATACAAAATTGATTTTCGCTGATGGCAATGTTTCGCTGATAAAGTTCACGAATTCACGGGTGTTTTTATATGCATCTTGAATACGTTGATTCATCGAAGGCAATTGCTTCGCTAAAATTTCCATTTGTAATGGCGTCGCTTCATTGTCACATAATTGTAAATGAAGTTCAATTTTCTCCATTAACGCCTTAGCTTTCTCATTTGAAACGCAATATCCTGCGGTACATTTTCCTCCGCTAGGAAATTTAGATCCACTAACATACGCAATCGTTCGAACAGTAGAAAGGATATTATTTTCTCCTAAAAAATGAACATTCGGACAAAACGTTTGGTCTAAAATAAATACCGGATCAATCGCCAATGTACCCGTTGCTGTTTTACGTTCTTTGCTTAATACATCTCTTAATTGGATTAAATCTGGAACTTCAACACGTGGATTGGTTGGGATTTCAGCGATAATGTAAGGAATAGCATCTTCATGTGCGATTTTTTCTAATAATGCATCGATACAAGCCACCATGTTATTTCCACCATCTACGGGTAAATCTAACACCTCTACATTGTCTAAACAAGCTGCAATTCTACGAGCTTGGTCATTTGTGCCACCATAACAATTCGGAGGAACAACAATTTTAATCGCTTTTCCAGGATGATTTTCCACTGCATCGTGAATTAACCCCATCACAATGCCATATTGCGTTGAAAGTCCGCTAGAAGCTACCAAGGCTTTAATATTCGTATTGGTAATTTCTTTAACGGCATTTAACACAATCGATTTATGTTGTTCGTAATTACTTTCTTCTTGTTGTGTTGAATTTGTATTCGTTAAAACTTGAAGTACTTTCAAAGTATTTGCCGGTGTCATAGCAATCGTTTCTCTTCTTCGTACGTGTTGAATTTCTGAAACGTAGTTGTCGTTTTTGTCTCCGTTTACAAGTAAGATACTTCCAAAATGATCATCGAGATGGATATAAAAATCAACCGTAGGTACTAACTCGAAATGACACATCGCTATTGGACGCGAAATGAAAATGGTACTTCCTTCACTCGGAGTAACCTCCTGTAAACCATTGACTTTTACCAAGTCAAACTGATACCCGTACACTTTTTTGATTATTTCAGCATTAAAATGAGCAGGTAATTCTCCAACATAGGCAATTTGAGTGTGTTTATTCTCTAGTAAGTTTTTTCGTAAAACAGCTAAAATCGGTGTTGTTTTAGAAGAAAAACTGATCACATTTTCAGTTTTGATGTTATGCAATTTAGCAATCGCCCATTCCAATACACACGATAAAGGATGACCCAAACGGATGTAATCATAGGCTGTGCGTAATTCACTAAGTGCGGTTGTTGATGCATTATTCGCACTAAATAAACGTTCAAATTGGTCTATAAATTCAGTTTTCGCTAACTTTTCATTGTAAATATCTAAACGATGCGTTGTAAGATGTAGCCAATCCGATGGCATATTTTCCAATACATTTTTAACGTAGCTAAACATTTTAGTCTGTTCCATAAGCGTAACCAAATTGATTAATTTATCTGCAGACAAAGTTACACAAAGTTCTAGGATTGGATTTTCATTCAATGATTTTGTTTCGTTCATTTATCTCAATAGAGTTATTGTATTCTATTACTTTTGCACCTAGATAGTTTTGAAATATGCTTACAAAAGAAGTTGCTTACTCCATTCTTGACCTTGCTGTGGTTTCTCAAGGGAAATCCTTTCGTCAAACCTTTGATGATTCTGTAGCAATTGCGAAACTTGCTGAACGTACTGGCTACAAAAGATATTGGTTGGCCGAACACCACAATATGGATGCGATTGGAAGTAGTGCTACTTCTATTTTAATCGGAAAAATTGCGGAGGAAACACAACACATGCGAGTAGGTTCGGGTGGAATTATGTTACCCAATCATTCACCACTTATCATTGCCGAACAATTTGGAACCTTAGGCACATTGTATCCAAATCGTATTGATTTAGGGTTAGGAAGAGCTCCGGGAACTGACCAAGCCACTGCGAGTGCGATTCGATCTGATTTTTACGAAGCGGCGATGCATTTTCCTGCGGAAGTTCAAAAAATTCAAGACTATTTTTCGGTGGACAACAAACACGAATCTGTTCGAGCAAACGTAGCAGAAGGAGTGGATGTACCGCTTTACATACTTGGATCAAGTACAACAAGTGCCTATTTAGCAGCAGAAAAAGGATTGCCTTACGCTTTTGCAAGTCATTTTTCAAGTGCACAATTAATGGATGCACTAAAGATTTACAATTCACATTTTCAACCTTCAACTACCTTAACTCAACCGTACACCATAGCTGGAATTTCAGTCATCATCGCTGATACAGACGAAGAAGCAGCATTTCTATCTACTTCTTACTATTCAAGGGTAATCGGGATTTTAACCGGAGATAGAAATCCATTAGAGCCCCCATTTAAAATAACGGATGAATTCCGAAACATCATCCAACATCCTTCTGTGCAACAAATGTCGAAATACGCCTTTATCGGGAGTAAAGAAACAGTAAAAAAGAAAGTAAAGTCCTTTATCAATCAGACAGAAGTCGATGAATTAATCGTTGCTACGCATGTGTTTGATGTAAAAGACCGAGTTAAATCAGTGGAGCTTTTTGCGGAGGTGATGAGGGAGGTGAATGGTAGGGGGTGATGGTTACTTTCCAATACAAAACTTACTAAAAATATTTCCTAACAAATCATCCGTGCTAATATCCCCTGTGATGCTTCCCAAATGGAACATTGCTTGTCGAATATCCATCGCAACAAAGTCACCTGTGATACCCGTTTCAAGACCGTAATTCGCTTTTTCTAAAGCTTCTGCGGTTTTTTGAAGTTCGTCTACGTGACGTGCATTGGATACGATAATGTCTTGTTGTAAGTCAACTCCGTGCGTAATTTGGTCTACCATCCATGCGGTAAGGTTTTCTACTCCTTCACCTTTTAAAGCGCTGAGGTACAAATGAGGTTCAAAAGCAGGAGCTGTTTGCTTGGAAACATCCGACTTATTGATGATTAAAACAATCTTCTTTTCTGGAAATTCTGCTTGTAACGTTTCAGCCCATTGTGCAACTTCGGAAATAGAATCCGTTGTCGCATCCGCCAATAAAAGCACCAATTGTGCTTGTTGTATTTTTTGTTTTGAACGCTCAATACCAATCGCTTCGATTTTATCCGCATCTGAATCGCTCAATCCTTCTCGAATTCCAGCTGTATCAATCAAACGAAATAAAATCCCATCAATATTTAAGGTTTCTTCAATCACGTCACGTGTCGTACCTGCGATATTACTTACAATTGCACGCTCTTCACCTAATAATTGATTTAACAAGGTACTTTTACCTGTATTCGGTGCCCCAACAATTGCTACGGGAACCCCATTTTTCAAGGCATTTCCTAATTCAAATGAGCGAATTAATTTATGAATGTATGTCAATACTTCTTGCACCAACTCTTTCAATTCCGTACGGTCCGCAAATTCAACATCTTCTTCAGCAAAATCCAATTCCAACTCTACCAAACTCGCAAAGTGAATCAACTTTTCTCGTAAATCACGCAATTCATTCGAAAACGAACCACGCATTTGATTCATTGCCATCTGGTGTGCTCTTTTCGATTGAGAAGAAATCAAATCTGCCACGGCTTCCGCCTGCGACAAATCCATCTTTCCATTCATAAAAGCACGCATCGTAAATTCGCCTGGTTCAGCCATACGACAACCATTGGCAGTCAACAATTGTAGAATCTGTTGCTGTATATACACCGAACCATGACAAGCAATTTCAACGGTTTGTTCACCCGTAAAACTCTTCCCTTCGTGTAATACCGTCAACAACACCTCATCGATGATTTCTTCCCCTTTACGAATACGCCCAAAATGAGCTGTATGCGTTTCCACTTTTGACAAATCTTTCGAAAAAACAGATGTTACAATTTCAAACGCATTTTTCCCGGATATACGAATAACCGCAATCGCCCCCATCCCATTCGCTGTCGAAAGCGCACAAATTGTATCGTTGTTTCTCATTTGGTCTTGATAAATTAAAGTACTTCAAAATTCTTAAATTATTTTGAATACACCATAGGGTTTGACTTATTTGTGATGAATATCCACTACTATACACATTTTAATAGAATTAATCTAGCTTAACACTCAAAAATGCGATGAAATACTTATCTTAGTGTTTATGAATAAAACAGTTACCATAATACTATTTCATTTTCTTGTATTCTTTTCGTATTCACAAACGAAAATAGAAGTTAATGTTACCACAATTTCTCCTTGTAAACAAAGTGAATTAACAAAAAACGGAGATAAATCAAGCCTAACAATTTACCCAAATCCAAACACAGGAAAATTCATCATTGAGCTACCTTTTAATTCAGGTAAAATTCAACTAATAAATGCAATTGGTCAAATAGTATATACTCAAACAATTGACAAAAACAAGGTGAAAATAGACACGTCTATTCCTTCTGGAATATATACTATTCAAATTATTCAAAACGAATCTATTATCTCAGAAAAAATCGAAATCATTTCAAAATAATCTTTAAAATGAAAATTTCAATACTCTTGGTAAGTCTATTTTGTTTTATTAAAATAGGTTACAATCAATTAAACTACAACAGTTTAGTTCATAATGATACATTACATTTATCTTTCAACACTATTCCGAACACGTCAATAGAATGGCAAATTTCAGAAGATTCAAGCCTTTGGGAAACAATACAAAAAGAAACGAAATTTGATTTTAATTATATCGTAAATACAACTATCCCTAAGATTTACATACGAGCAAAAATTACAGAAAATCAATGCGAAGAATACTTTTCAATGGTCTCAAAAATTGAAAATAAAATTCCAACCTATTATTGGACCGATACAAATGCTTGGGACTCTAAAAAATTACCAACACAAAACGAATATGTTACAATTAAATCAGATAGAAAAATCATTTACAATACGAATGCTCCTAAATTAAATGGTCTAAGAATCAACGGAATTTTAGAATTTATCGAAAAAGATTTAACCCTTGAAAGTGATTATATAATGCTTCATGGTGAATTACACATAGGTAGTGAAAAAAGTCCGTTTCAACACAAAGCAACACTCCGCTTAACAGCTTCAGATACGAGTCAAAACATTATGGATATGGGAACAAGAGGAATTTTGGTAATGGGTGGAAAATTAGAGTTACATGGTGCACCTCCTAAAACAATTTTTACAGCAATCAATAACCATATTTCTAAAGGAGCGAGCGAAATCGAATTGGATCAGCAAGTAAACTGGAATCCAAAAGATGAAATAGTAATTTCTCCAACGGATTATTATTTGGCAGACAATGGAAATTCAGAAACACAAAAAACAACTATTAACCAATTATCGAATAAAAAAATAAATGTTACACAACCAATCAATGCTTTTCGCTGGGGAGTACTTCAATATGCAACTACCAACGGATTGAGTTTAACTAAAACGAATTTACTTACACCTCCTATTCCTGATGCGGACACAGCAAAAACACCATTAATATTAGACGAACGTGCACGTGTAGGAAACCTAACACGAAACGTCATCATAGAAGCACCAGATGATTCATTATGGAAAACTCTTGGATTTGGAGTACAAGTAATGATTATGGAAACAGAAAGTCAAGTACATGTGAATGGAGTAGAAATTAAAAGAGGAGGTCAAAGAGGAAAATTAGGTAGATATCCATTTCATTGGCACATGTTAAGTTATGAAGGAACCCAAACCTTAGCCGATGCAACTGGCCATTACTTTTCAAATTCTGTTATTAATGAATCTGCAAATCGTGGTATTGTCATTCACGCAACCAATGGAGTTAAAGTTTCAAAAAACATCATTTTCGATGTAAAGGGTCATGGAATCTTTACTGAAAATGCAGTTGAAAGAAGAAATAACATTGATAGTAATTTAGTACTTAAAGTGAGAAATCCATTAGATGGTTTTGCGCTGAAACAACATGAAACTGGAGAACGAGGTTCTTCTGGATTTTGGATTAGTAATCCTGATAATATCATTACCAATAACCTTGCAGCAGATTGTCAAACAAATGGCTTCTGGTTAGCATTTCCAAATAAACCATTTGGAACATCTTCCCAAGTGATAGGAGATAATGGAAAAATAGTAAATCCAAGTCGAATTCTATTTGGAAAATTTGATGGAAATGTTGCCCATTCCAACCGTCTAGAAGGGATAATGATCGATCGTTCAGAAATTGATGAAGAAGGAAATACAAGGGAATTACAATATTGCTCTACAACCGATGGACAAGAACCATCATGGCCAGAAAAAACTGTAAAAAGCTTTAAATTAACAAACTATTCTGTTTGGAAAAATGGATCGAATGGTATTTGGGATAGGGCAAGACAACCACAAAATTATGGTGTAATTTCCGCAGATAATTGTGGTCGATTTTTCGCAGGTTCAGGAGATAATGGATTAGTAGAAAGAAGTTTAGTTATTGGTACAAGTTTAAACCACTTAATGAATGGAACTGACAGACCAGCTCAAGCTGATTTCGCTGCATCTAGAACTTCTTCCAATCCTGTTGCATTTGCTACCTACCATAGTTCATTTGATATTCGTAATAATATAGTGATGCATTTTTCACCAGCTAAAGATACTCGAAGTGGTGTTTTCTCAACAGACGATTACTACATCAGACCAGTTGATAGAGGTCAAATTAGAAATAATAATAATATCAAAATCGATGCTCATCCAGGTGTAAAATTAAAATCCCCTTACAATTATTTTTGTCTAGCGAGTGCACTCTGGGATCCTTATGGAAGTTGGGGGCCAGATAGTAATTACCTTGTTTACGATGATCCGTTTTTAACCTACGGAAAAGTAAAAACAATTGTTTCTCCCAGTACAGAAATATCAGGTGGAGTAAGTGTATCAGGGCCGTTTTATGGTTTCGAAGGATTTGTTTTACATGGTGTTGGTGATACTCCACCTAAAAATCAACCTTGGATGGATTTAATGGCAATTCATGTAAGTAGAAAAGACTCAACATTAAAAGAAGTTGCTACTTGGGATGTTGCGGGCGCACAATCCAATTGGCTACTACAACACATGAGACACTTTGCTACTTCACCTTCCTCTATCTATGAATTATCTTTTCCAGATGATACCATACAACCAACAAATTTTCAAATGAATGTTGAGAACATGCTTACAGAAAATGACACTCAAGTGATGGGAATTCAATACGATGGTAAACTTGACCCAGTAGTAATTTTTCAATCACCAGGTGCATATAGATTATACACCTCAGTAAATTCGCTTCAGGAAGTTATTCAATCATCCGGTGAAACGTATTTTCAAGATAAAACCAATAACCGTGTTTGGGTTAAGATGAAAGGAGGATATTGGAAATTTTGGACTCAAAACCCAAATGAAGCAATTCCATCCAACGATGATCTGTTATATAACACAACTGTATTACGAATTTTTGTTCCTTAACTAAATTACTTTACCCCTGTTTTATTTTGTATCGTCCACGCAATCAATGTCGCACGTTGTTTGGCCATTTCTGCTTTTTCACCAGCAAACAGTTCGTTAACTGTTCCATGAAATAATTCCACCCAACGGTCAAAATGCGCTTTTGATAAAGGCATATGCATATGTTTATCCGTAACATTGGTAGTATATCCCGGTTCGTCTAATAATACAAATGACCAAAAATGAACCATCTTTGGCATGTGAGCTTTAAAGTCTAATCGCTTAAAAAAGGGTGCTAATTCAGAATCTTGCAATACCCTTCCGTAAAAAGTATCTACTAGATTTTCAACGTCTTGTTTTGTGGTAATGTCGTTCATAGTGATAAAGAAGTTAATGATTTGGTCCTCCTCCTGCATCTCCCGAATACTTTCGGGATCTAAAGTGGGAAATTACTTAAACCAACCTGCATATTTCACATAGTTATCGGCAATGCGTTGCACTTCCCCTTTAAATAATTCAGGAGTTAAAGTTTTTACTTTTTTCGCAGGAACTCCAGCATACACACTCCAAGATTCCACCCGTGTACCTTCCAGTAAAACTGCCCCAGCGGCAATAATACAATTCGATTCAATATAGCAATTATCCATCACGATAGAGCCCATTCCAATCAACACATTATCCTCAACAGTACATCCGTGCACCAAAGCGTTGTGACCAACTGAAACATTGTTTCCTAAATTAGTTTTCGTTTTTTCATACGTTGCGTGAATCACTGCACCATCTTGGATATTTACTTTATTCCCAAATTTGATGGAATTCACATCACCACGCACTACAGCAGAAAACCAAACCGAACATTGGTCACCCATTTCTACATCTCCCACAATCGTTGCATTTTCTGCAAACCAACAATCTTCTCCGTGTTTAGGAGTAAATCCCCTACATTCCTTGATTAAAGCCATTATTATGCGATTGATTCTACTTTTAAAATTCCCTTTTTCACTAACAATTGAGCAATTTGAACAGCATTCGTTGCCGCCCCTTTACGTAAATTATCAGCAACAATCCATAAGTTCAACGTATTCGGATTTGTTTCATCACGACGAATACGTCCAACAAATACATCGTCTTTCGCCTCGGCATATTTAGGCATAGGATACGAATTCGTTGTAGGATCATCTTTCAGAGTAATTCCAGGAGTATCATGTAAAATTTTACGAACTTCTGCCAAATCAAAATCGTTTTCAAATTCGATATTCACCGCCTCTGAATGTCCACCAACCACTGGAACTCGAACTGCAGTAGCAGTTACGTTGATTGCAGGATCTAAAATTTTCTTCGGCTCGTTCATTAATTTCATCTCTTCTTTAGTGTACCCGTTATCTAAAAACGTATCACAATGTGGAATACAGTTTTTGTCAATCGGATAATGATACGCCATGTCACCTGCAACACCTCCACGTTCGTTTTCCATTTGCTTTACCGCCTTCACACCTGTACCAGTAATAGATTGATAAGTTGAAACAATTACACGTTTCACTTTGTATTTTTTATGCAATGGAGCTAGGACCATCACCATTTGAATAGTACTACAATTTGGATTGGCAATAATGTAATCGTTAGCCGTTAATTCTTCACCATTGATTTCAGGAACTACCAATTTTTTAGTCGGATCCATTCTCCAAGCAGAACTATTGTCTATTACGTACGTACCAACTTCGGCAAATTTTGGGGCCCACTCCAATGAAGTTTCACCTCCTGCAGAAAAGATAGCCACATCTGGTTTCATCGCAACAGCAGTTTCCAAACCAACAACCTTATACGATTGCGATCCAAACGAAATTTCTTGTCCTACCGACTTCTCTGAAGCCACAGGAATTAACTCTGTAATTGGGAAATTTTGTTCACGCAACACGGTAAGCATCACATTACCAACCATACCTGTTGCACCTACTACTGCTACTTTCATTTTTAAAACATTTAGATGTACTAACCAAAATTACTATTTTTGACCGCACTTAACACACTCTTAATGCGTACAATTGTAATTTTTCTTTTATTATTTTCTCCAATATTCATTTTCAGCCAAGTAGAAGATCAATTTACCGATGGAAATTTTACCCTAAAACCGAATTGGATTGGTACAGATACAAAATTCGAAATCAATACTTCTTTTCAATTACGAACCAAAGATACGATTGCAGATACCGCTTTTTTAAGTGTCAAACACGAACTAAACAACCTGGAAGACAAAGAGTGGCGTTTTTGGGTCAAACAATCTTTCTCTCCTTCAGCCAATAATTATGCACGAGTTTATCTAACAGCAACCTCCTATGATTTAAAATCACAACCAGATGGAATTTTTCTTCAGTTTGGTGAAAGTGGAACTGCAGATGCCATTCGATTATTTAGATCTGAAAATAAAGTGATTAAAGAACTTTCCAACGGAACACCCGGTGCGATTGCCACCAATTTTATCGTTTCTGTAAAAGTAGTTCGTGAAAAAGACAATACCTGGAAAGTATATACGGACTACAATGGAGGTGAAAATTATGGTCTGGAAATCAACTCGTACGATCCAAACCCGATTGTAGGTTCTTATTTTGGATTTTACTGCAAATACACCAAAACCAATGCATCTAAATTCTATTTTGATAACGTTTACATTGGACCAAAAACAGTAGATAAAACGGCACCTTACTTAAACTCAATTACGGTATTAAATTCCACAACCATTCGAGCAGAATTTAATGAAAGCATTGATACTGCATTTATTTCTGATATAGATAATTATATAATAAATAATAATTCAATTTCACAAGCGAAACGGGATACATCCAATAGTAAATTCTTGATATTAAATTTAAATGAAGAGTTAAAAAATTCTTCTGTTTATACTTTACAAATCAATAAAATACAAGATTTAAGTTTGAATTTGTCATCCAATTTAACGAAGTCTTTTTATTTTTTAATTGCAGAAAAACCTTTACCAGGTGAAGTCATTCTAAACGAAATTATGGCAAATCCATCCCCACCAGTGGGATTAGCAGAGCTAGAATATATTGAAGTCTATAACAATAGTAATAAGTTCTTTAACCTTGAAAATTGGGTTATTACAGACGGAACAAGCAAAGGTAAAATTGCCAACGGTTGGTTAGCACCGCATACCTATCGACTACTGTGTAACACGAATAGTTTGGCATTTATGAACCAAGCACTTGGAGTAACAAGTTTTCCAAGTTTGAATAATAGTGGTGATAAAATACAATTATTGGATACTACTGGATTGCTACTTGATGAAATTCAATACGATTTAACTTGGTATCATGATGAAGATAAAAGCAAAGGTGGATGGAGTTTGGAACGAATTAATCCAAATCACCCTTGTAGTGATGTAAATAACTGGAAAGCAAACACACACGTAGATGGAGGTACCCCAGGAGAACAAAATGCTGTTTTTGATACGATAAAGAAAATACTTCCTATCGAAGTTACTATGCTTGATGTAATGGATAGTGTAAACTTAAAAATCACTTTTAATCAACAAGTTAATAAAGAAAGTGGCATTCTCACTTTTACAAATAACCTTTCGTTAGATACACTTTCAACTACTCCAACTACGTGGAATATTACACTGAAAAATGGAATTCAACTATCCTTAGAAAACACACTTATTATAACTAACCTACAAAATTGTTGGGGAGATAAAACTACGATTTCAATCCCTTTTGCCTTATCTGAAATTCCAATTGCAGGCGACTTAATCATCAATGAAATTCTTTTCAATCCTTATTCCGATGGGTCTGATTTTGTAGAGGTTAAAAATATTTCTAATAAATGGATAAACACAAATACACTAGCTTTTGGAAACCTAAATCAAGGTACATTAACCACTGAAAAAGTGACAACTAATCGCTATTTTAAACCAGGTGAAATTCTATTTTTTGCTAATGAAAAAGAAAGCATAGTGAACCACTATCAATCAACCCAAGAAATTCAATTTGTACAAACAAAACTTCCATCTTATAATAATGACTCTGGAACTGTTATCTTAATGATTAACAATACGGTATTAGATAAAGTGAGTTACCAAGAAAATTGGCATTTCACCCTATTAAATGATTTCGATGGGAAAGCATTGGAACGAATAACTACGACAAATAAGAGCCAAGACAAATCCAATTGGCAAACAGCCTCTCAAACTTCTGGTTTTGCCACTCCTGGAGGAGGAAATTCGCATACATTCCATTCTTCTAAAAATAATGAGAACATCTATTTAACCTCATCCATAATTTCACCTGATAACGATGGTGTTGATGATGTACTTGAACTTAATTTTAACACTGAAGAATCTGAAATATCTGCCACGGTAACTATCTATTATCCTAATGGTGAAAAGATTAGAGAATGGTTAAAAAATGAATTTATAAGTAAAAATTTTAAAGCACACTGGAATGGTTTAGATGAAAAGGGTAACACACTAAAAACTGGATCTTATCTTATTGTTGTTGAAATAGTTAGTCAAAATACTGGCAACAAAGTGATAACAAAAATTCCCTTCATAGTCGCAAAAAAAATATAGAAAAAATACGTATAAGTTGACTTTTATCCTATTGTAAATCAAACATTTTTTATATATTTGATACGCAATAACTCTTAATCTTATTTTTGCCTATGGTATAGAGTGTACGTGTAACCTTCAAATTTGGAGATTAATCGGGATGATTGGTCACCATATTTTATTTCAGAAAATCCATTCTGAAATTACAATACAAAGTATAACAAATAATTAATTTATGAGAAAACAAATTACTAAAATCTTTTCTGTGTTATTTATGTTATGTTTCGTTGCATTTGCTAACGCACAAAACATTGTAGCACCGAAAAATGCTTCGTCAGCAAATGCGTGTGACGGATCAGCGACTTTAGATGCGAATTTCTCTCCTAAATCGTGGAATTGGTTCAAAGATTCTACATTATTAAAACAAGGAGGAACTTCAATCGACAAGTTGTGTATAGGAGTTTATCGTCTAGAGTATGTAGACTCAAAAGACAATAAACTAACATTCAATTTTGAAATCACTGCGGGAACATCTTCAAATCCATGTGATGGTTTCAGAGCTTTTGTACTAGATGCAAAACCAAATACAGGTAAAAATCCAAATTGTAATGGTGCAATTAACATCGGATTAGAAAAAGGAAAAGCTCCTTTTACTTTTACTTGGACACATGACGCTAACAACAAAACTAATTTTGTTCAAGCTTTATGTGGTGGTAACTATAACGGTTATGTAAAGGATTCTTTAGGATGTACTGCTCAATTCCAAGCTTTTGTTAAAGATACTACTATCACTAACGGTGGTGGTGGAAACAACTGTGATGGTTTCAGAGCATTTGTAATAGATGCAAAACCAAATACAGGTAAAAATCCAAACTGTAATGGTGCAATTAATATAGGATTAGAAAAAGGAAAAGCTCCTTTTACTTTTACTTGGACGCATGACGCTAACAACAAAACTAACTTTGTTCAAGGTTTATGTGGTGGTAACTACAATGGATATGTAAAAGATTCTTTAGGATGTACTGCTCAATTCCAAGCTTTTGTTAAAGATACTACTATCACTAACGGTGGTGGTGGAAACTGTGAAAGTTTAAAAGCTTCTATCGTTTCTGTTAAAAATAACGTGAAAGGTTCTCCTAACTGTGTAGGTTCTATTGAAGCGAAAGTAGAAGGTGGTTTACCTCCATATCATTTCTCTTGGAGTAATGGCGCTAATAGCCCTTATATTCAAGGTTTATGTAAAGGATTATATGTTTTAACTGTAAAAGATTCTAACAATTGTACTGTTTCTTTACCTTCTATCATTGTTGGTGAAGATTCAACTAATACTGGTGGTGGAAATAACTGTGATGGTTTCAAAGTATATGTTAAAAACATGAAACCTAATGAGAAATCTTCTGCTAACACAGCTTGTAATGGTATGATTGAATTAGCTACTGAAAATGGACATGCTCCATTTATGTTTACTTGGGCTAACAATCCTAACAACAAATCAAACTTTGCTGATGGACTTTGTGGTGGTAACTACAATGGTTATGTAAAAG
>JBILUY010000354.1:0-4388 GCA_044370735.1 Crocinitomicaceae bacterium
CTGTCCATGGCCGTCCGGAACGGGTTGTTGAGGTTTGCCCCCATGATTTTCGAGCGTCCGAACATGCCAGTGGAGAATGATCGCAAGCATGTTCGGTCCGATCGCACGCATGTTTGGATCGATCGCATGCATGTTTGGAACGATCGCATGCATGTTTGGAGAGATCGCATGCATGTTTGGAACGATCGCATGCATGTTTGGGCCGATCGCTGCCGTGCAGCAGATTTTGGCCTGACCGGGCGTTGGAAGGCCCCTTGGCCCCATTGCCCCACCTTGCCTCTTACCTACAACCTTTCATTTTTTCAATCTGATAACCATTAACAACAACTCATCATGGCAGGAATAATTCGTTGTTCACTCAGTTTCAAACGGATCAAAATCGGTGATCTCGATGGCTTTGCCACCGGTGTGCGCGAAGGCATCTACGTCATCAATCCCACGGTGTTCCCTAGCCCGCCCATTACGCAGGTGGTATTTGATGGGCTGATAACCGACTACCAGAATACGTGGAACACGTACAAGAACGCCCGGGGCTCGGCCACCCGCGGGGCCTTCAATGTGGCCGATGAGGCTCTTGAGGAGGCCCTGGAGACGATGGCCACATTTGTCGATGGCAAGGCACTGGGCAGCGAGGCCATCATACTGCAGGGTGGCTACACGCCTACCAAGGGCACCAACGGCAGCAAGCCTGCGCCTGCCACCATCACAGGGGCATCGTTGCAACTGGGTGCCACGCAGGAGCTGCTGTGCGACTGCGACCCACAGCCGCAGATTGACACCTATGTGGCCATCCTCACCGAGGGTGCACCCCTGCCGCCCGATGTGAGCATAGCCAGCGGTATGATGGTGCTGGCGCCCGGCACCATGACGCTGCCGCGCACCATCTACACCTCGTACAGCAAGAGCCGCAAAAAATCGTTCACGGGCCTTACGGTGGGCACAGTGTATTACCTCACCATGTTCGGCATCGGCACCGGGGGCGTCAGCCAACTGTGCGACCCCGTGAAGCGCATGTGCAACTGATGGGTTTTTTGGGTAGAGACGTAGCATGCTACGTCTCTACGGGCCCACGCCCCCACGTCCGCACAGCCCCGTCCCTTTCATCGGGGGCGGGGTTTCTGTTTTACGGATGGGGCGGATGATGAGATGGATTGTCGGAGGAGGGGGGGGTGGGGCGGCCTGTGTCCGCACAACAGCGCTTCCAGAGGGTGAGCATGTCCGCAGAGCGTTGTTAAAGAGCTGTTTGACGCAGACGACAGAGCAGGAGGCATATCGTACGCCCAATAAAAGGGGGCCATCTGTGAAAAGAAAAAACACGACATTCACCGCATGAAATGCCCGAAATCGTGTCGGATAGTCGGCCTCATCGCCCTGTGTGTCTGGGGTGCTGGTAGGGCAAGGGCCCAAAGTGCGCTACCCAAGGCCACCATGGATTCGCTGTGGGCGGTGTGGAACAACCCGAAAGAGGCGGATACAATCAGATTTAAAGCAATTCGAAAAATTGTATTTGATGGTTATCGAAGAGTGCAACCAGATAGCGCATTTTATTTTTCCAATTTGGCGCTCGAATTTGCGCGAGGTTCAAATTTTCAGCGCGGTATCGAGAAATCATTGACTCTATTTGGAATTCTATTTGAGGACAAAGGAGACTACAAAAGCGCTTTGAAGTATTATTCAGATGCGCTTGAAGTAAGAAATGAATTGGGGCTGAAATCATCAGGATTGATGAATACGATTGGCGATGTCAATTACCACTTGGGGAACTATGAAGCATCCCTTGAATTTCATAGAAAAGCATTGATTATTCGTCAGGAAGATGGGGATATCCTTGATATAGCCTCATCAAACAATAACATTGGAATGGTCTATGAAAGTTTAGGAGATATCCCTAATGCACTTGATTATTATGGCCGGAGCCTTGCCTTGTTCAAATCCGTGGGTAACAAGTTGGGTCAGGCCAGATTATTAGGAAATATTGGTATAATATATAAAAATCAGGGAAATCACTCGTTGGCAATTGATTATTATACAAAAAGTCTTAAAATATGGGAAGAGATTGGAACTGATAAAAGAGGTATTTCAATAACATTGAATAACATAGGGAATATTTATCTGATTCAAAAAGATTATTTAAAGGCTATTGAATATCATGATAGAAGCCTACAATTGAAAAGAGACCTTAAGAATCAAAAGAGTATTGCAGCTTCATTGTCTAACATAGGGTCAACTTACCTTTTATTGAAGGAATACGGAAAGGCAAGGGCATATCTTGAAGAAAGTCTTATTATCAGAGAGAAAATTGGTGATAAGAACGGTGTTGCTACTTCATTGTTGAGCTTAGGGACGTTGTACTCACAGACTGGTGATAAATCTGCGGGATTAGCTGCAATGAGACGAAGTTATGATATGTATTCCCAGATTGGGGAGAAACCTGGACAGGCATCCTCGTTGACCGGTATAGCCAGCATTTTATTGGATCAAGGAGACTTCAATTCCGCCTTGGTCAATGCTAAGAAGGGTTTGGAGATTGCCTATGAGGTGGATTATATTAATGTAATAAAAGATGCATCTGAAATACTTTGGAAAGCATTCAGAGCCTTAAACCGTCCCGACAGCGCCCTCCTGATGCACGAGCTCTATATCCAGATGCGCGACAGCATCCTCAGCGAGGAAAACCAGAAAGAGGTGATGCGCCAGCAGTTCCAATACGACTATGAGAAGAAGGAACTCGCCATACAGAAGGAGATGGAACTGAGTGCCCTCAAATTCGAATACGAGAAGAAACAGGCCGCTGCCCGCAGCGAGCAGGAGAAAGAGCAGTTGCGCTATGAGGAGGAACTGAAACGCACCCAGATAGAAGCCGATTACGCCCAGAAGCAGGCCGCCATGGAGGCCGAACAGAGACGCAAGGAGGCCATCGCCAAGGCAGAGCAGGAGAAGAAAGACGCCATAGCCGCAGAACAGCTTAAGCGCAAGAACCAGCAGCGCAACGCCTTCATCGGGGGCTTTGCCCTCACCCTTGGGCTGGCGGGCGTTTCGTACCGCAGCTACCGCAGGAAGAAGCGGGATAACGTCATCATCACCAGGCAGAAAGAGGAGGTGGAGCACAAGAACACCGAGATCCTGGCCAGCATCACCTACGCCCGCAGGCTGCAGGAGGCCGTACTGCCCCCGCCCAAGGTGGTCAAAGAGTTCTTCAACGACTCCTTCCTGCTCTACCTGCCCCGCGACATTGTGAGCGGTGACTTCTACTGGATGGAATCGACCTCCCCAACCCCTCCTGAGGAGGGGCTTAGGACTCCGATCTCCGAATTGGCCGATCGGACCGCTCCTCACCCCCCTCAGGGGGGCAGGGGGGTCTCCTACTTTGCCGTAGGCGACTGCACCGGCCACGGTGTGCCCGGGGCCATGCTATCGGTCATGGGCCTCAACGGCCTCAACCGCGCCCTTAATGAGCTCAGACTTACAGAACCCAAGGACCTGCTCACGCAGCTCACCAAAGACCTGCACGATGCCTTTGAGCGCAACGAGACCACCGTGCGCGATGGCATGGACCTCGCCCTCTGCGCCCTCAACACCGACACCATGACCCTCACCTTCTGTGGCGCCAACAACCCCCTGTGGATAGCCCGCAACGGGGAGATGCTCCAGTTCAAGCCCAACAAGCGGCCCGTAGGCTTCTACGACATGGACCGCCCCTTCGGGCAGGAGACCATACAACTGCAACCGGGCGATGTCATCTACATCCACTCCGATGGCTACCAGGACCAGCTGGGCGGCCCCGAGGGCAAGAAGTTCATGACCAAGAAGTACCGCGAGCTGCTGCTGTCCATGGCCCACCTGCCCATGGCCCAACAACGGGAGCGACTGTTGGCCGAGCACACCGAATGGCGCGGCACCTGTGGCCAGACGGATGATATCTGTGTGATGGGGGTGAGGGTGTAATGCTATTTTGGTGGCATGAAACACACTCTATATCTACTCCTGGTCGTCACCCTGAGCGCAGCCGGAGGGTCTCACACTTGTTCTGCTCAGAACCTCGATTCCATCAAACTGGTCTTGAAGAATGCCAAACATGATACCACACGCATCGCTGCGCTAATATCTTGGGGAGAAGAGATTTATCAGATGTCGCCAGATTCCGCAATTTCATTATGGATTGAGGCTATAAAAAAATCAGAAGCTAATCTGCGAATTGCCCGACATGATGGAGTTATTGCCAAAGTGCTCAAACAAGACCTGATTAATTCGCAAAACAATATAGGATATGTATACGAAAATATCGGAGAATTATCTAAGGCATTGGAGTATTTTGAAAAAAACATCAAAATAGAGGAGTCTACTGGAGATGATGAGGGAATTGCCGTTTCACTAGAAAACATTGGTAG
>JBILUY010000372.1:0-3219 GCA_044370735.1 Crocinitomicaceae bacterium
CACACGGCCACATCCACAGGGGCTAACCCGCCCAAGTGGCTGGCCTGCAAATGGCGAGCGTTGGTCTTCTCAAGCACGCTCACCCGTGGGTCGGTGCGTAGCTTCCAATCGAGTTGCGCTTGCCCTACATCTACGGCGATGACGTGCTTGGCCTCGTGTTGGAGGAGGCAATCGGTAAAGCCCCCTGTCGATGCGCCAACGTCGAGGGCGATGATGCCTTGGGTAGGCAGTTGCCACTGTTCAAGGGCGGCCAGCAACTTATAGCCCCCCCTGCTCACAAACCGAGAGGGTTGGGTGACGCTCAGCAAAGCGTGTTGTTGCTCGCTGATGGCTTGCCCCGCTTTGATACAGGGTTGTCCGTTGAGTAGCACCTGCCCCGCCATAATCGCCCTAAGGGCTTGCGATTTGGTAGCAAAATGCCCCAGCTGTACAAGGGTATCGTCTAAGCGCGATTTAGGCGTGGCCATGGGCAAGTTGCCCCAACAGGGCTACTCTGTGGTCGTGTCTGCCTTGTTCGTACGGGGTAGCCAGCCATACGTTTAATAGATGTTGGGCTTGAGGCAAGGCCACAAAGCGTGCGCCAAGGCATAACACGTTGGCGTTGTTGTGTTGGCGACTCAATACGGCTAGGGTTTCGTCATGCACGTGGGCGGCACGCAACCAGCTAAAGCGGTTGGCAGCTATGGCCACACCAACACCGCTCCCGCACAGTATGAGGGCTTTATCTGTCTCGGCGGTGGGGCGCATGGCGTGGGCTAGGGTGGCCACCACGTCGGGATAATCCACGCTGGCGGTGCTGTGGCAACCGTGGTCAACCACGGCAGTAAACCCTTGGGGGAGGTTAGCGTTGAGGCAGGCAAGAAGAGCTTGTTTGAGTTCAAAGGCGGCGTGGTCAGCAGCGATATGGAGGGTAGGCATGGCGGGAGATATCCTATCAGGCGATTGCGTGGGTGTATTGTGCCTGCTAAGTGCCGTGGTGTCTACCCTCGACTGTCTACCCTAGCAACACAAAAGCGTGAGAGGAGACGATGCCCTTCTCACGCTTTGGTTTAGCCTACGTTACTGTGGCGACCCTTGGGGTGGGTGCGGTGGCCTATGCTGTGGCGGATGCGGTGGACGCTGCCCCATCCCCCCTTCGCCCCATTGCATTTGTGGCGGGTGTGGTGGGCGTTGACTCAGGCGTTCATCTTGCCTATCGTGGCGATCGCCCATGCGGTTGTTTTGCTGTTCGTGGTTGTCACCCATGCGCTCAAATTGGCGGCCCTGCCGTTCGTCAAGGCGGTTGCCTAGTCGCTCAACGGCTTGGGGGTGGGCTTCGCCTTGTTTGGCTGCAAAGCCTTGGTAGTGGGCATCTTGTCTGGCGTGTTTGGCTTCAAGTGCGCCACTTCGTCGCTCTTGGCGTTGTTGTTGCCCTTGGCTGGCACGGGCTTGGTGTTGCTCAAGGCGCTGGCCGCCTCTCTCTTGCCCACCTTGGGGGCGAGCTTGGGCGGGTAGGCTGGTTACGCCAAGTGCAAGCACGGTAAAGGCCACGGCTAACGTGGTGATAGCTACGTTTTTCATCTCTCATCCTCTGGCTAGGGTTAGGGTAGGTTACAGTTTGCCTAACTTGCGGGGGTATCGGCCACAAACCGCCAACCTTGAGCAAGTTACCTCGCTTTGTTACACTCATTTTAAGTATCACTCTAAAAAAGGCCACTACTATGACCCAACAACCCGACGCTTTACCCTTTGCCACCTGGCTAGTTAAAAGCGAACCCGAGACCTATCACTGGCAAACGCTCGTCACCGAGGGGCTTACTCCCTGGGATGGGGTGCGTAACCATCAAGCCAAAAACAACCTTAAAGCTATGGCCTTAGGCGATGTGGCCCTGTTTTACCATAGCGTAAGTGACAAGGCGATTGTTGGCCTGTGCCGAGTGGTACGCACCGCCTACCCCGACCCTAGCGATGAGAAGTGGGTAGCGGTGGATATGGCCCCCGTGTGTGCCATGCCTACCCCCGTGACGTTGGCACAGGTAAAGGCGAACCCTGCTTTGGCCACGCTACCTTTGGTAACACAGGGGCGATTGTCGGTTATGCCCCTCTCGCACGAGCATTTTAGAGTGTTATGCGAGATGGGCGGGTTAAGCCAAGCTCAACTAACTAAGGCGTTAGCTTAACGTACGTTTTGGCTTGACACCATCACGTGGGTTACCTATAGTAACAGCAATTGAGAATCATTCTCAATTGCTGTTACACAGTTTCCTTTCTCTCGGGGGCTGTGAGGGCTGGCAAAGCAGTCGCACTAAGGTTGCTTGTTGCTCGTTTATCTCGTTTAGTCATGCGCTCGCCACTTACCTTTGGTAGGGGGGTGAATGTATGGGTTGTTTTGCTGTCGCCTTAGGTGGTTTTGTCATGGTTTCCTCGCCCGCTTTTGCCCCGCAACCCCAGCCGTTTAACGGTAAGTGGGTGCAATTGGCGCATACGCTAGACCACGCCGCCCCTATACAGCAATGGCATAACCGAGTACCTGCCTTGGTGTACCCCGCCCTGTTTGTGGGCAAAACCGCTCTTGATGTGGCCAAAGCTCCCCCCGAAGACCGTCAAAAAACCTTGACTTATGACGGCATCACCCTTGGCCTGCCTGCCATTGCTACCGTGCTGGCCACCAAGTTCTTGATGGCTCCTGATGCGGCCGCTTTGCCGACGACACAGGCCGCCTTTGCCCATAGCCACCTTCTGCCTCTCAAGCCTGATACCTCGTTAACGGCCGTGGTACAAGCCACGGACGAGCAATTGGCACAACGCTTTAACGCCATGCCCGTGTGGCAACAACGGTTGTTTTGGGGCAAACAAGCCCCTGCACTTAACCAGCGTGAGCCCTTGCTCACCCGCTTGCAGCAGCAACCCGAAGCTTTGTTGGATACTGAAGTGGTACAACTGGCCACTAACCTAAGGCTAGCCCAGCGTGGGCAGGTAACCCCAGCCGATTTGCATAACTTGCACCACGTGGCCACACAAGCCTTGGCCGAGCGTGCTAATAACCTCACCTCTCCCAATGCCGAGCTGCCCCAAGCCGATTGGCCTGAGCGACTAAAAGAAACGTGGCAACGCCTTGGCTGGTGGGATGCCCCGAAAGAGACCCCTTTGCCTGCCCAGGCCACGAAGGATGCCTTTAAGCAACAGCTCAGGTTACTCTTACCCGTCAACGAGAGTTTTGAACTGCCCGTGAGTGTAGCC
>JBILUY010000210.1:0-4362 GCA_044370735.1 Crocinitomicaceae bacterium
TCAAAGTCAGAAACATTTTTATACAAATTATTTTGAATTGCTGTTTGGTATTTTTTAAAGTATTTTTCTTTAATATAAAAATTTGAAATGTTATTCTTGGATACATCAAGAATTGAAAAATCTGAATTTAAATGATTAAAAATTAATTTACTGTCTTCATTTTTAAATTTACCTTTTATAAAAAACAATGCATTCTTCTTAAAGTAACATTTCCATTTATTATCTAATTTGTAAAAATTTCTTTCTTTTACAAAAGAGAGTTCAAGTCTTGAATAAATTCGTTCTATGTTTGTTTTAGAAAGTTCATGATCGAACTTTAGAAGTATCTTTGGTTTATTGGTAGATAGAAATGCTTTTTTAAACGTAATTCTAGAGCATAGTAAATTATACAATTGAATTGATTGATCTTTTAAGAGTGTGTCAATATTTATCCTTTTATCTGAAACAATCACAACCCTATCATCCTGTTTATTAAAACAAAAAGAAGGATCTAAAATACTTCTATTATAAAGATAGAAATATCCAAGTATAAATAAAACCATCCAAAAAATGAAAAAAAACAATAACCTTTTTTTCATGAATCAAAGTTCTAATTTAGTTTGATACAACGACTTTACTACAAAGGTTTTTCTATGATATTTTGAATATCCATTTTCTATAATACCTTGACAATGATCTTTTGTTGGATAACCTTTATTTTTTGACCAAGAATAATAAGGGAATTCTAAATCAATGTCATTCATGTAAATATCCCTATAAGTTTTAGCTAAAATTGAAGCAGCAGCTATTGACAAATATTTACCGTCTCCTTTAACAAAACATTTGTATGGTATGCTTTGAGTTTTAAACCTATTGCCATCAATCAATAGTAATTCAGGAGTAATTTTAAGTTTTTCGACGGCCAAATTCATCGCTAAAAAACTTGCATTTAAAATATTAATTTCGTCAATCTTAAAATTATCCACAAAAGAAACTTCCCAAGCGATTGCCTCTTTTTCTATTATTTCTTTTAAAATAAATCTATTTTTCTCAGAAAGTTTTTTCGAATCGTTCAAAAGTGGATTCTGAAAATCCTTCGGTAAAATAACAGCAGCAGCAACAACAGGACCTGCTAAGCAACCTCTACCAGCTTCATCACACCCTGCTTCTATTAGATTTGGATCAAAAAATGATAATAAAGACATACTAAAAAAGGGCTGATTTCTCAGCCCAACTTAATTTAAAATGAAAAATTTCCTTTATCAATTGCATGTAAAGCTATTCGTTGTCGAGCATCTTTTGAATTAAATGGATCAACTTTTGTAAATCTTCTAATTCCCATTAACATCATAGTTAATTCATCTCCTTCTACAAAAGCATTTAATGCATCTTTTGATGATTTTGCAATGCGATCAGCAGAATCAAAAATATATGTTCTTACTATATCTAACGCAATTTGAGATTTTTCAAGACCATTTTTAGAAATTAATTTCTCAACTCTTAACAAAGCTGATTCAGCTTGATAGGTCCAAATAAGCATATCTGCGATATTCATTAATATTTCTTGTTCTTTTCCTAAAGAATTAGATAATTTTTGAACAGCCACACCTGCTACAAGTAAAATTGATTTCTTAAAGTTTTCTATATTAACATGAAGTTTTTCAATAATCGATTGTTCCTCAGTTGAAAAATCAGGAATAGACATTAATTCTGCACCAACTTTTGTTGCTGCAGATAACAAATCTAATTCGCCTTTTAACCCCTTTTTCAAGAGCATATCAACAGATAACATTCGATTAATTTCATTAGTACCTTCAAAAATTCGATTTATTCTTGAATCTCTGTATGAACGCTCAACAGAAGATTCAGCCGAATACCCCATACCGCCATATATCTGTACTGCTTCATCTACAACAAAATCAAGACATTCAGAAGCGGCCACTTTAAGCATAGCACATTCAGCAGCAAACTCTTCAATCCCTTTTAATGTTGCTTTACCTTTATCTAAACCACTAGAAATTAATGTTTCAATAGTGTCTTCAATATTATGAGCAGCTCTATATGTAGCAGATTCAAGTACAAAAGTTCGAATTACCTGCTCTGCAATTTTAGCACGAATCGCACCATATTTATTGATCGATCTACCAAATTGCTCGCGATCTTTAGCGTATTTTAATGTATCAGAAATTGTCTCTTTAGATCCTCCTAATACACCTGCTGCTAATTTAATTCTACCAATATTTAAAATATTTAACGCAATTTTAAATCCATTCCCTCTCTCAGATAACAAATTTTCTACTGGCACTTTAACGTTATTAAAGAAAACTTGACGTGTAGAAGATCCTTTAATCCCCATTTTTTTCTCTTCTGGATTTAAAGAAATTCCTTCAGACTTTGCTTCTACTAAAAAAGCTGATAAGTTTGAGTCGTCATCTATTTTAGCAAAAACAGTAAACAAATCTGCAAATCCACCATTGGTTATCCACATTTTTTGACCATTCAAAATATAATGCGTACCCTCTTCATTCAATTTAGCTTTTGTCTTTCCAGAATTTGCATCTGAACCAGCAGAAGGTTCTGTTAAACAATATGCAGCTTTCCATTCTCCAGAAGCTAACAATGGTGCATATTTAGCTTTTTGCTCTTGATTCCCATAATAAAGTAACGGTAAAGATCCAATACCTGTATGCGCACCATAAGCTACAGAGAAAGAATGTCCTTTTCCTAAATACTCAGTTGCTAAAAGCGAAGTTTTAAAATCAACCCCCATTCCACCAAATTCTTCAGGAACAGACAAACCTAAAAGACCTAATTCTCCTGCTTTATCAAGTAAAGAGACCATTAAGCCATCTTCCATAGCATCAATACGATCAAGATTTGGTATTACTTCTTGATCAACGAAATCAGAACACATAGATGCAATCATGATTTGCTCTTCAGTCCACTCATCTGGACTAAAAATATCATTTGAGTTAGTTTTAGAAATTAAAAACGCTCCTCCCTTATTCTTGCTAATTTCCATATTTTTGTTTTTATCTAATATAGTTAAATTATAGCTATTTTTTTGATTAAGATTTTATTTTTTGATTTGAAACTTAAAAAGTAAATACCCTTTTCAAAATTTAACATATTTAATTCATTAGTACCTTCATTTAAAAAGAAAGAATCAATATATTTTCCCTCACTATTTTCAATTATCAAATCAGAAAAATCAACCAAATTAATTCGAATAATCCCAGTTGTCGGATTTGGATATATTACTATATCTTCATCAATAATTCTATCAACTCCCACCACTTTATTTACATAAAAAGATAAATATTTCGAACAGCTGTTAGCATCTTTAATTTCGACTGAGTATGTTTTATCTCCATCTAAATCAGTTCTATTTTTGGTAAATACTGTATCATTCCAACTAAAAGTGTATGGAGGAACACCACCTTTAACAAATAAAAAAATCTCACCTCTTTCTTTTGATGTTTCACCATCTACAACATAGGAAATATTTAAAGAATCAGGAGCACTTAAAACAACCTCAGTTGAATCAAAACAATTTGCTTCATTATAGACTTTTACTGTATAAGTTCCTGAAGCAAGATTATTATGAAAAATAGTATTTGTTTGTTCTTTATTCCAGAAAATTTTGGTTAATCGATTTGTATCTACAACATTTAAAGAAACATAACCATTTTTAGATGAATAGCAAGTAGGATGAAAAATACTATCTAATGTGATTCTAGGGGAATTATTATATCCCAACTCTACTTTTTGGGTGTCAAAAATACAGCCAAATTTATCAATAATATTAACGCTGTATATTCCGACTTTAATATTGGATAAGATTGAATCTGTACTATTATTGTTCCATTTATATTTATATGGAAAACTACCATTTTTTGGAGTAACACTTAAAGAACCTAAACCACTTAAACAATCTGCTTTTTTATCTTTAATCTTACCACTTAGATTACAATATGGAGAACAATACATTCTGATGGTTGGAACTAATTTATATGCTCCTGAATAATAAGTGTCTAATGTTTGAAAATTTGCGTTCCCTATTTTAACAAAGACAGCATTTTCAGAAAAATATTTATTAGTCATTTTAACAGCTAAGGAAGAGCCGTTTGTATATTTATTTATTGCTATTAGATACTTTCCTGAATCAAGTTTAAGTCTACTTAAAAAGGTATCTGTAATCTTAAAATATATTATTGAGTTAGTATCATTCGATTGTATAGTATAAATGGGACTAAATCCAATGTGATTACTTAAAGGGATATCATTTATTATTGGATATATAACTGCTTGAATATTACTTCCAACAGCCATGTTTTTTTTGTCTAGATGAATTCGAATTGAATCTATGTATGTTTCCCTATT
>JBILUY010000212.1:0-4345 GCA_044370735.1 Crocinitomicaceae bacterium
ATTAACTTCTCAAGATAGTATCAAATTCCCAGACAGTTTAAAATTTCAAACTAAAATTGCGAAACGCACCGTTTATGGTGGCGGAGGAATTATGCCTGATATCTTTGTTCCATTAGACACAAACGAATTTAAATCTTACTTTAAAAAAGTGTTAAGTGCGGGAGTCTTTAATTCGTTTTCTTTAAGCTACGTTGATAACAACCGTTCAAGTTTTAAAACTAAATACACTGACTTTAATTCATTTAATCAGCAATTTACTTGTGATGAAGTTTTTATGAATGAATTCTTTCGTTACATTGAAAAAGAACAACCGGAATTAAAATTCAACGAAAAAGAGTATAAAGAAAATGAGGAAGTATTTAAAATATTCCTTAAATCTTTAGTGGCTCAAAACTTTTGGGGTCCAACAGAATTCTATAAAATTTACAATCAACGAAACGCTATTTTAAAAGTTGCTCTAGAAACTATTGAAAACCCTAAAAAATTTGATAAATTCGGTATTGAAAAATAAGTTTGAAATTTTGATCTATGAAAAAAAGACTTTTAATTATAACTGTTGCAATAGGTTTATTTTCTTGTAATTCAAATTCAGATAAGAACAAGGTAGTTTCGTCAATTGCTGCTGAAGAACAATCAGATGCAGAATTAAAAAAAGAAGTAGAAGCCATTGAAGCAGAAGAAAAAGCTAAGTTAGAAGCTGAAATTGCAAGTAGAACAACTATCAGTTTTGAGAAATTAATTCACGACTTTGGAAAAGTAAAAGCAGATACAGACAATCGCTATAAGTTTAAATTTACAAATACAGGAAACAAACCGTTAATTATTTCAGATGTAAAAGCTAGTTGTGGCTGTACCACTCCATACAAACCAGAAAAACCTATTCTCCCCGGAAAATCTGATGTAATTGAAGTAAACTTTCACCCTAAAGCTAGTCAGGCAGGAGATGTTTCAAAAACGATTACAGTTGAATCAAACATCGAAGGAAAATTATCTGAATTACAAATAAAAGCATTTGTAGAAAACTAAAAAAGGGATGTTTTTGACATCCCTTTTTCTTTTGTTGTAAGAACTATTTATTATAATAAGTTGTTCAATTTTAAAACAAAATCTTCAGCAGCTTCTTCAGCCTCTTTACGAATAGCTGGGAAATCTTTGTTAGTTTTTGCTTTGTGAATTTTTTCAGTCATATCGTTTCTGAAATTAATCACTTCTTCAATCAACTCATTAGTTACTTGAGTTTTGTTTTCGTTATATAATTGAATGCTGAAACACTCTTCAACTACATCAAAAACCATTCTATTCAAATCCTTTTTAAAATCTCTTTTACTAGCCATAATCTTAATTTATTTATACAAAGATACAACGCTAAAACTTCGTTTCAAAAAAAAGATAAATGAAAAACAAATGTTTTTGTACATCGTTGATTTTGCTTAATATTGCAAAAAATTAATTTTCATTATGGCAACTACTGCAGATATTAAAAACGGTTTATGTATTAAACATAACGACAAATTATTTCAAATCATCGAGTTTCAACATGTAAAACCAGGAAAAGGTCCTGCTTTTGTACGTACAAAAATGAGAAACATTGAAACAGGAAAAGTATTAGATAACACTTTCTCTGCAGGTCATAAAATTGAACCAGTAAGAATTGAAAATCGTGAGTACCAATATCTTTACCAAGAAGGTGCTGAATATGTTTTTATGAATAATGAAACATACGAACAAGTTAATATTGCTTCAAAAATGATTGAAAAACCTGAGTTTTTAGTTGAAGGTATGACTTGTAATATTTTATTTCATGCTGAAGAAGAAACTCCATTAGTAGTTGAATTACCTTTCTATATTATTTCTGAAGTAACATATACAGAGCCCGGTATCAAAGGAGACACAGCTACAAATACTATGAAACCTGCTACTATAGCTACTGGTGCTGAAGTAAGAGTTCCTTTATTCATTGATAATGGTGAAGTTATTAAAATTGATACACGTACTGGTGTTTACGTGGAAAGAGTTAAAAACAAATAGGATTTTTCACAATTCATAAAAAAAGGAGTCTGTTGACTCCTTTTTTTTATTTTGTGTTTTCTAACATTGGTACAAAACTAAAATCTCCAAAATCTTCTGTTCGATATTCTGTTTCAGAAATTTTAAAAACGCGTTTCATTTCTTGAACCGCACCCTCCCCTACAGGAATTACTAAAACGCCACCTACTTTTAATTGATTTAATAAATCCTGGGGAATAAAAGGCGCACCACAAGTTACTAATATCTTATCGAATGGGGCGTCTATAGCTCTTCCTTTATACCCATCTCCAAAAAACAACTTTGGATTAAATTTTAACTTGTCAATTATTGTTTTGGCTTTTAAAAACAATTCTCTTTGTCGTTCAATCGAAAAGACCTTAGCTCCCATTGCGCATAAAATTGCTGTTTGAAAACCTGAACCTGTACCAATCTCTAGGACCTTATCCCCTTTTTGTATATCTAATAATTGCGTTTGAAAAGCAACAGTAAAAGGATGAGAAATAGTTTGACCTGCGCCAATTTGAAATGCTACATTCGAATATGCTTGTTTTTCAAAAGCCAAATCAAGAAAAAAATGTCTTGGAACTAAATCAAATGCTTCTAAAATTCGTTCATTGTGAATTCCTTTTGTTCTTAATTCATCAATTAAAATCCTTCTTAATCCTTTATGTTTGAATGTATCTTGCATAAAAACAAAAATACACAAGATACAAATTCAATAAAACTGATTTCAATTCTTTTTTCCATATTCAGTTTTTCATAATTTTGAAGAAAATATTTTTTGATGTTAGGCTTAAAATTATCTACCGACCCAAGATGGGTAAATATCGCTGAAGGAAATTTAGAAGAATTGTTAACTGATCATGCTTGGTGTGAACAAAAAGCAGCTTCAAATGCTATTTCTATTATTGCCATTCACTCTGAATATGAAGAATTAGTTACTGAACTTTTAGATATTGCTCAAGAAGAATTAGCTCATTTTCAAATGGTACATAATATTATCAAAGAAAGAGGTTATACCCTTGGCCGAGAACGAAAAGACAATTATGTAAACGAATTGTTTCGTTTTATGAAAAAAGACGGAAGTCGTTTGGATGCATTAATAGACCGACTTTTATTCGCCGCTATGATTGAAGCAAGAAGTTGTGAACGTTTTAAAGTGTTATCTGAAAACATAAAAGACGAGGAATTAGCTACATTTTATCGTGATTTAATGAAAAGTGAAGCTGGACATTATACAACATTTTTAAATTTTGCGCGACAATACGGAAAAGACAAAAATGTGGATCAACGTTGGAAAGAATGGTTAGCTTTCGAGGATGAGCTAATCAAAAATTATGGAACAAAAGAAACTGTACACGGATAATGAGCGACGACTTTTCCATGTTTTCAAAAAGAAATAATCTAGATGAAGGTGATTATTATTTATCTCCAGAAGGATTTATAATTTTTACGGAACAATACCATTTAAAAAGAGGATATTGCTGTAAAAGTGGTTGTAAACACTGCCCTTACGGATTTAACAAAAAAACAGGTGCAATTAACTCAAATAAAACGAATTAATAAATACCATTTTCTGGAAATTTACCTTTATATTGACTTAAAATCCCTTTAATCGTATTGATATCAGCTTCAACATCACCTGTTGGTTCAAATAAAGAATGAAAACCACCAATTTTCTTTTTAAAATCAATGTATGCAATATAAATAGGAACATTCGCTTTTTGAGCGATATAATAAAATCCTTTTTTCCAATTAGGATTATATTTTCGAGTTCCTTCAGGAGTAAAGACTAAATAAAAACGCTCGTGTTGATCAAATAGTTCAACAGCAAAGTCTGTTAGACGATTATTTTTACTTCTATCAACTGGCAAACCTCCCATCTTTTTTAAAAAATATCCAAAAGGAAAAAAGAAAAGTTCCTTTTTTATCAGAAACTTACCTGGAATTCTATATTTCATAAAAGCAATTTTACCAATAATAAAATCCCAATTAGATGTATGAGGTCCTACTACAATCACAGCTTTATCAACTCCCTCAGGTACATTTGGATCTATTTTCCATCCAAAAAGTTTTGCGATAAAAAACAAAAAATTTCCCATAGTTTGCACTAAATATTTCACAAAGATAGTATATCTTTACGTATGCAAAAAAAATCATCTTATACTAAAATATTCATCCTAGTAATTGGATTCGTTATTGTGGGTGGATTATTGGAGTTTTCTAACTTCATTTTTTCAAAATCAAATTCTAAAAACTTAGAATATATTCCTGAAAATGCTATCCTTAAAATGAGAATTGATGGAAAAAAACTGTC
>JBILUY010000213.1:0-4343 GCA_044370735.1 Crocinitomicaceae bacterium
TTGTATTTTTTAAAAAAAATATAATTGAATAAATTATAAGAAAAATTGTAAAAATTACACTTAAGAAGTCCATCATTATTGCTTTTCCTAACGGGTCTACATAAGGTGATTTAAACAAAATAGTATAAAAAACAAATAAAAGAAAAATACAAAAGATAATTGGGATACAAAAAACTAATATTTGTGATTTTGTTCTAAACATATTAATGCACCCCTTTATTCCTCAGTACTATCAAACACACTTGGTTGATTTTCATCATCCTCCTCATTGGAAGCTTGTACATCCCATTCCATTGTGATTGCTTCTTCGTCTCCACCGTCAGAAGTAACAGTAGCCGCTTCTTCTGGCCACGGTTCACCCCCATCGATTTCGTGCGTTAGTACGATTTCTTTTACTTTCAATTTAGTTACTTGATTTCCTTGTGCTTTTAATCCTTTAACATCAATCAAATCAGCAATATTAATCACATTATCAGGTAAGTTTTTCGTTTCTTTCAATAGTTTGTTATAAACAATGCGTACCTCTGGTCTATACGAAGTCGAAACAACATCCATATATGATCCTTCTGATTCAGAAATGAAAGACACTTTTTTATCCGAAGTTACCTCACACAAGAAACGTTTCACAAAATGTAATTCTTTTTCAGCATCATAATAAATCGCAGAAATTGGACGTGCTGGAACCCATTTTTCTATGTGAATCATATCTTCATCAAAATGGTTCGCTAAATCAAAACTCGTTAAACGATACTCACCTGATTTATATATGGTAAGAATTCTATCTGAACCTTTGAAAGAACCAAGAAATTTACCTCTACCGTCGTCGTTTAATCGACCAACCACCGTATCGTACCAAATTTTACGAGCAGCCAATGTAGAACCACCCACTTCTTTTTGTACAATTTTTTGAACGATTTCTTTGGTCACACGATTTCCTGCAGAAGAACGCGATTTAATTAATAAATCTCCAAAATCAATATCGAAACGTAAACGTTTTAAGTGTGGACGAGGACGTAACATTACTGTTACTATTTCTTTCTCACCATTCGGATGAACAGAGAAATACAATAATTTACTTCCTTTCGTTCCTCTAGATAAATCGTATTCAGTATCACGTGTGATTGAGTTGACATAAAAACGTTTCATCATTGTTGGTCCGCCTAAACCATCTTGATACATCATATGGTAAATGGTACGCGTATCACCTCTTTTCCAAACGTTTGCGTATATAATTCCTTTACCAACGAATTTTTTGTCTGCCACTTTGGTAACAAGCATTTTACCCGTACTGAAAAAGATAATAATATCATCAATTTCAGAACAATCATTAACTGCTTCTGTTTTTTTCAATCCCCAACCAATAAATCCTTCTTCAGGATCAACATAAAGTTTACGGTTGGCAATAATTACTTTAGATGCAGCAATATTATCAAAGATTTTAATCTCTGTTTTACGCTCTTTTCCTTCTCCAAAACGTTTTTTCAAATCTTTGTAATAGTCGATAGCATACTCAATTAGATTTGCCAATCGATCTTTTACATATTCCATCTCTTCTTCCAACTTAACAATCGCATCATCCGCTTTATCACTATCAAATCGTGTGATACGAATCATTTGAATTTGAGTTAGTTTAAACAAGTCATCTGTTGTAATTTCTCTAACAAATTTATCTTTAAACGGCTCAAAACGTTTGAATAAGTAGGTATATAAACTTTCTCTATCAGAATATAATTTAAAGTCAATGTACATTTCTTCTTGGATGAAAATTTTCTCCAAAGTTGAGAAATGCCATTGTTGCATTAATTCATTTAAACGAATTTCTAATTCCCATTTTAAAAGTTTTACTGTGTTATCCGTATTCACTTTTAAAATTTCACTTACTCCAATAAATCTAGGTTTGTCACCATCAATTATCGATGCATTTGGAGAGATAGAAACTTCACAATCTGTAAATGCATATAATGCATCCAATGTTTTATCTGGAGAAACCCCAGGATGTAAATGAATTAAAATCTCTGCATTAGCAGAAGTATTGTCTTCAATCTTACGAACTTTGATTTTTCCTTTATCGTTTGCTTCAATCAACGACCCTGTATTCGTTCCAAAAGGAATTTCAGTCACCATTAAGGTTTTGTTGTCAACCTTTTTGATTTTTGCACGCACACGTACTTTTCCACCACGTAAACCATCGTTGTAATTACTGAAATCTGCCATTCCTCCGGTTAAGAAATCAGGGAAGATTTCTACCTTTTTACCACGTAAATGATTGATTGATTGATCAATTAATTCAATAAAGTTGTGTGGTAAAATTTTACACGCCATCCCTACAGCAATCCCTTCCGTTCCTTGCGCTAATAAAAGCGGGAATTTTACAGGGAAATTTTCAGGTTCTTTATTACGGCCATCGTAAGATGATAACCAATTGGTTGTTTTAGGGTTAAATACAACGTGATTGGCAAATTTGGATAAACGTGCTTCGATATAACGAGGAGCAGCAGCACCATCACCCGTTAACGTATTTCCCCAGTTTCCTTGACAGTCAATCAGTAATTCTTTTTGACCAACTTGAACCAAAGCGTCACCAATAGATGCATCTCCGTGTGGGTGATACTTCATTGTATTTCCGATGATGTTCGCTACTTTGTTATAACGACCATCATCCATTTCCTTCATTGAGTGAAGAATACGACGCTGTACTGGTTTTAATCCATCATACAAAGATGGTACAGCACGTTCTAAAATTACATAAGAAGCATAATCTAGAAACCAATTTTCATACAACCCATTTAAAGGGATGATTTTATCGTCTAAATCTGCTTTTTCAAATGGGTTATGTTGAGCTTCTTGCTCTTCATTTCCATCTTGCATATCTTCAATTTCGTCTTCTGCCATAACTTAATTATGATGCTTTTTCAATATTGGAGGAAGATTCTTTGTCTTTCGCAATTTCTTCTTCTAAATCTTTTTCTACACGTAAATTATCAATGATAAAATCTTGTCTTTCAGGAGTGTTTTTCCCCATAAAGTAAGATAAAATCTCATCAATTGAAGCTTCTTTTGAAAGGATAACAGGTTCCAAACGAATATCTTCACCAATAAAATGTTTAAACTCGTCTGGAGATATTTCACCCAATCCTTTAAATCGGGTAATTTCAGGATTTTTCCCTAATTCAGCGATTGCATTTCTACGTTCTTCCTCTGAATAACAATAGATTGTTTTCTTTTTATTTCGAACCCTAAATAATGGTGTTTGAAGTACATAAACATGATTTCGTTTCACTAAATCAGGGAAGAATTGTAAAAAGAAAGTTAATAGTAGTAATCGAATGTGCATTCCATCGACATCGGCATCTGTTGCGATTACGATACGATTGTAACGCAAGTTATCCATATCCTCCTCAATATCTAATGCTGCTTGAACTAGGTTAAACTCTTCGTTTTCATACACTACTTTCTTTGTTAACCCATAACAATTCAACGGTTTACCACGTAATGAAAAAACAGCTTGTGTATTAACATCTCTTGATTTAGTAATTGATCCACTTGCTGAATCTCCCTCCGTAATAAACAAGGTTGTTTCTTCTCTGCGTTCGTCTTTTAAGTCCGTATAATGTACACGGCAATCTCTTAACTTTTTATTGTGTAGATTCGCTTTTTTAGCACGTTCTCTAGCTAACTTACGAATACCAGATAGTTCTTTTCGTTCTCTTTCCGATTGTTTGATTTTTTTCTCAAGTGTATCGGCTACATCTGGATTTCTATGAAGATAATTATCTAATTTTTCCTTTAAGAAATCGTTGATAAATGAACGCATGGACTGACCTCCTGGTTCAATTTCTTGCGATCCTAATTTGGTTTTCGTTTGCGACTCAAATACCGGCTCAATCACTTTCACTGCGATTGCAGCTACTATCGATTGTCTAATATCGGCAGCATCATAGTTTTTATTGTAGAAGTCACGAATTACTTTTGCTACAGCTTCTCTGAATGCACTTTGGTGTGTACCACCTTGAGTTGTATGTTGACCATTCACAAAAGAGTAATAATCTTCTCCATAGGTCTTACCATGCGTGAATGCTACCTCAATATCTTCTCCTTCTAAGTGAATAATTGGATAAAGTGGATCACCATCCATATTGTTATCTAACAAGTCTTTAAGACCATCTTTGGATTGGAATTTTTCGCCATTGTAATATATAGCCAACCCACGGTTTAGATAACAATAATTCCAAAACATCTTAATTAAATAAGGTGCTTTGAATGCATATTTCTTGAAAATAGTATCGTCTGGATAAAACTCTACATACGTTCCATTTTGTTCAGTAGTTTCTGTTAATGGTTCT
>JBILUY010000215.1:0-4313 GCA_044370735.1 Crocinitomicaceae bacterium
AAAAAATTGAATCACGTAAACATATTGAAGTGTCTTTCCCAGCATCTATCAAAGGTAGCGGATGAAGTGCTTTAATAGTATCACTTTTAGAAATTTGACAACCATTTTTGTCGGTAACAATCAAAATATAATTTCCAGTATCAAGATTAGAAATATCTTCTACAATTTGACCTGAATTCCAAGCAAATGAATAGGGAAGAGTTCCTCCAGAAGTAGTTACATCAATATTTCCTGTAACATCACCGACACATTGAATGTTAGTTTTAACAGATGAAATAGTTAAAGGCAATTGAGGTTCAATAATTCTAAAAACTGTATCTTTTTTACACCCATTAGCATCTGTTATAGAAACACTTACTATTCCTTTATCTAGATTTCGTAAAATATTATTAGTTGTACCATCTGACCATAAAAAAGAATAGGGTTTAACTCCTCCGGTGGGATTTAAATCCACAACTCCATCTTTCGACTGAAAACAGCTTACGTTTGTATGCACAACGTTCCATAGAATTGGAGTTAATTGAAAATCAAAAGTTAGGGTGTCAGAAGCCATACATCCTAAAGTATCAATCACTTGCAACACAATAATTTTAGTGTCACGTCCAATTTGAATACTTCTAGTTGAAGCATTTGTACTCCATAAATATGTTTTTGCTGTATCCGATTTGAGTATGACAGAATCATTGGCACAAACTAGCTGATTTAATTGATTAATTTTTGCTTTTCCTTTAACCACATCTATAAATACACTATCCTTACATGACAATAGATTATTTTTCAATGTACAATAAACAGTTGTATCTACCCTTGGTTTAATCATTATACTCGTACCTGTTTCAGAAGGGCTCCAAGAAATGGTTGGTGTTAATGACGGGTAGCTAGATAAACTAGTTAAATCAGCTTTTAGTTGGATTGAATTTCCATCACAAATTACGGTATCTTTTGGTTTTAATCCTGAAGATAAAACATGAACAAACAAAGTATCAGTATAATGACATCCTGATTTTCCAACATTTACAAACGTTTTTCCTGTTTGATTAGTGACCAATATTTGACTTGTGCTTCCGTCTTTCCATTTGTAATTAAATCCTGCTCCAGCATCAATATTGGCAGTATTACAAAATGCCAATGTATCAGTAGGAAACATTCCCTCTATCCCAAATGGACAATTACACATGGCATAGGTACTGTCAATTGCTTTTTGATAAGTCAAATTATAATTAATGGTTCCGCTTTCAGTGGAAGTTTCAAGACTATCTTTATAACCGTTCGCTCCAAAAGGACCTGAAAACGTAAAATTGGAAGGAGTTTTATTAAGTGTAGCACCACTTTCAAAAGCATCGCTACATCCATCTCCATCACTATCAGTATCAAGTCTATTAACAATTCCGTCACCATCAGTATCATAATCATCTGGGACAGTACACTTACCTATTATTTTAGTAAATTCAAAATTAGTTGACTGATGTACAGGTCTACCATTTACGGATCTAAACTCAATCGTATCACCCGAATTTACGGTATAAGTCGTGGTTATAGGAGCAGGTGGACCACCTTCATCTCCACAACACATTCCATCAATCATCACTCCATTTTTCCAAATATTTGTTCCGCCATCAACACCAAATCTGGTAATAGATTGCGATACATTTTTAAATCCTTTAGGAACAATCACTCTAAAAATTGTAATATTCACGTTTGGTTCAGAAGTATAACCATTTTTATATTGATATTGATTAAATGGGATTGAAAAACCAATATGCATAGATGCGTCCGACAACCTCCAATCTACTTTTCCAGGAATAGGAGGAGAATACACTCCGGATAGAGCAAGTTTTGCAGGATTTAATTTTTTTGTTGGAGTTTCATAATCGGGAATTCCTAAATCATATTTAAATACTTCAAAAGTTGTTGGAACAAATCCTACAAAATCATTTGTACACTTACCTTCATCTGTATCTAATACACCATCATTATCATCATCTAAATCATCATCATCTTCTATTCCATCATTATCTGAATCTAAAAAGACACATTGACCTACAAATTTATTCAGAGCATTTTGTATATACTTAGAGAAATAATTGATTTTACCATCATCGATTGTTGTCTCCAAAATATCAACCATCCCGTTTTGTCCAAAAGGACCGGAAAAAGTATAATTTGGAAGTTTACTTGTTGTTGCGCCAGCTTCTAAAGCATCACTGCACCCATCTCCATCACTATCTAAATCCAAGTAATTTGGAATACCATCATTATCTGTGTCAGCAATTACTCCCGAACAATTGATTATATCTTTTGCTCCAAAAGCGATATTACAATAATATTCAGAGGTTTTATATTCAAAACTGAAAGTGGTACCAACTTCTGGAATTTGAATAAGATTATGTCCTTCAGTACCAATAAATTCAGTTGATGATGTATAATTTACTCCTTGTCCTTGCCATACAATTGTATAGGGTTTAGAAGTAACTACTGGAACACTGGTTCCAGGATTTCCTACTGAAGAGAAAGCAAAAAGTGGATTGCTCACAGGTTCACTAAAAGTGATAGTAAAAATACCTGCATTTGAATTAGCTATACTCAGATTGTTTATCGGAACATTCAAATTTGATGGAAATACATCCCCAGAATACATTCCATTTGTTTGTAACATTCCACCATTCGAATGGGTAACCGTTACATTAATCGTTTTTCCATTTGTATTTATTACCCCTTGTGCTATGTTGTCACTTATAGTATTCCAAGTAACCCAATTGTAAACAGTGGATCCTTCACAATTTGGATATTGTTCCGTATTATCAGGAATGCCATCGTTATCATCATCAATATCAATGGAATCTACGATTAAATCAGCATCATGATCGAGTACTTGAGAAAAGGTCAAAAGCGTATTTAAAAAACACCCAAGAAAGAAAATTATTTTTAAGACCTTTAACATTACAAACAAAATTAATGCTTTAGAAACTTAATATACGACATTTTATGTATATTTTCAAATTAGTTCTTAGAATTGCATTTTTAATAAAAAAACAATATTTATTATAACATGTTAAAATTCAATTACATAAACTCAAAATAAATTCATTTGAATGACTTAGTCAAATTTGAAGAGCCTTTCAAATTTTATATAAATAGAAAAAACACGAACTTTAGAAAAATTTTTCATACTCTATGTCTATTGAATTTAAGCTTTTAGTTTTACTTCTGAAAACTGAATTAACTTCTGAAAGTATTGCTACTATTGAGAATTTTGATTTTTCAAAAGTCAATTGGGGAAGATTTATTCAGTTAACGAATCGCAATAGACTCACCAATATTGTTTATGAAAAATTACCCTATTTTGAAAAACACCTTCCTAAAGAAATACTGGACAATTTTAAACTGCAAGTAGATATCTCCAAAAAAAGGATGTTTTTCATAGTTTCCAATTTGCTATTTCTAGATAAAAAACTAAAAGATAATATCAAATTATTATGGTTTAAAGGTGCTGTACTTTCTCAGATAATGTATAAAAATCCCATTCTAAGAAATACATCAGATATAGACATTTTAGTAGATTATGAAGATTTATTTAAATTGGATGCAATACTTAGAGAAAATGGGTATGAACCTAACATGGATTGGATTAAATTTGGTAAATCTCATTTTGAAAAATATGCGCATCTTATTCAAGAAATTGGGTATAAAAACAAGATAACAAAAATTCATTTAGACGTTCATTGGAGATTGTCACTTTCTGACAAACTAACAAACAAAACCTTTCAAGAACTATATGATAACGCTGAAGAAGTGTATATTCAAAACTATTCAGTCAAAACGCTAAATCATTTCGACAATTACCATTATTTATTAATACATGGATATTTAGATCGATGGAAAACACTCTCTCAGCTTTTTGACGTTGCTTGGTATAGAGCACAATCACCTGAATTTGAAAGCTCATTTAAAGATTTTATTACAAAACATACTTTATCTTCTAAATTATTTTTTGGAGAGACATTAGCTTCTGATATATTTCAAGATAACACCTTTGAAGATGAGAAAATATCTGCATTTATAACACGCGTTGATACTGAAAAATATATAGAGCAAGCTGGTAAATTAGATAAGTTTAACCGATTAAAGGAAATGATTATACTTCATCCTTCTTTATCCTATAAATTACTGTGTATTGAAAACATCCTTTTTTATGGGAATAATGAAGACCTAATTAGACTACCCAAATCTTTGTTTTTTCTCTATTATATAGCAACCCCATTTCGTTGGTTGATTAGGAGATTGAAACACAAATAAGTCTATTTTGAATATTA
>JBILUY010000216.1:0-4293 GCA_044370735.1 Crocinitomicaceae bacterium
TCAATGATTTATACGATGTCAGAATGATAAGCCTAATCCCTGGAAAATTCCAATTAAAAGTAGAATATAAAGACTTAAATACGAACAATTTAAACAAATCAACAGCAACAACTGCAAACTTTGAAATTACACCATTAACTGAAGAATTAATTAATATTTCAAACATACAAATAGCAGATTACATTAGTAAAACAAAGGAAAAAAATGTTTTATCTAAGTATGGATATGATGTACTTCCTCATTTGGGCAATTACTTTTCGGAAGAATGCAATACGTTACCGATTTATTTAGAATTATATAATATTAACTTAGACACTAACTTATACTTTTTAACCTATCAAATTACTGAGAAAGTTTCAAAAGATGAATTGTATTTTTTAAAAGATACAATAGGACTAAAAGTAAAAGAAATACACCCTATTATAAAAGGAATTGACATACATAACCTAGTTACTGGTGAGTATCGATTGATTATTAATTTAAAAAATCAAAAAGGGGACACGATATCTTCTAGTAAATTTGATTTTTATAGAAATAATGATTTAGCATCAATATCATCTTCAAAAAACATCATTTTAGATCCAGCATTTCAGAAAAGCCTACCAACAGACAGCTTATATTTTTTCGCCAAAAGCTTAATGCCAATTATTTATAATGATGATCAAAAAATATTATTAAAATTGTTAAAAGAGAAAGATACGAGTAAATTAAGAGTGTTTATACAATCCTTTTGGCAAATAACTGCAAAAGATAAAAAACCGTATGATGTTTGGATTACTTACAAAAATCAAGTGTTATTAATCGAAAAGTTATATAAAACGCATAACATTCATGGTTTTGAAACTGAACGTGGACGTGTTTATCTAAAATATGGACCTCCTACTGCAATAAATGCAAGAGAATCTTCTCCCTCTGAATACCCTTATGAGATCTGGCAGTATAATAAAATTAAAACATTCTCTAATAAACGTTTCGTATTTTATAACCCTGACATTGTAGGAAACAATTATAGGTTATTACACAGTGATTTAAATGGAGAAATTAAAAACTTTAAATGGCCTGGAATGCTTCGAAAAAGAAATAATTCAACGACAAATGTTGATGATCCATTAGAGGGTGGATTTGATCACTTTGGAGGAGAAAGTACAGAGGTTTATAATCAATATTAATGCAACAAGAGATTTCTATCGTAATTTTAAATTGGAATGGAAGAAAATATTTAGAAAAATTTCTTCCTAATGTCATTGAACACAGTCCTAAAGCAAAAATTATTGTTGCAGATAATAATTCCACGGATAATAGCATCGAATTTTTGTCCCAAAACTTTCCCCAAATTGAAATAATTAAAAACGAAACAAATGGTGGTTTTGCAAAGGGATATAATGATGCATTAAAACATGTGCATTCAAAATATTATTTACTTCTAAATAGTGACATAGAAGTGACAGAAGGATGGCTTAATCCATTATTAAATACAATTGAAGCAGAAAATGTTGCAGCTTGTCAACCTAAAATATTAGCTTATAACAACAAAAAGCAATTTGAACATGCTGGGGCAAGCGGTGGATTTCTCGATAGAAATTACTATCCATTTTGCCGAGGGAGAATATTAGATCAAACAGAAATTGATTATAATCAATACGATTACAAACAAGAAATATTTTGGGCAAGTGGTGCTTGTTTACTCATAAAAGCAGATTTATTTCACAAACTTGAAGGATTTGATGAAGACTTCTTTGCGCATATGGAAGAAATTGATCTTTGTTGGAGACTAAAAAAATTAGGATATAAAATTGAAGTTAATCCTGAATCAGTCGTTTACCATGTTGGAGGTGGTACATTAAATTATATGTCTCCCTTCAAAACTTACCTCAACTTTAGAAACAGTTTATTTATGATTTTAAAAAATCATGAAGGTATTTATGGCTGGAAAATAGTTAAACGTTTGTTTCTCGATGGATTAGCTGGAATATTGTTTTTGGCACAAGGCAATCCTAAACATACACTCGCAGTAATTAGAGCTCATTTTAGCTTTTACAAACTATTCAGTAAAATGCTGAAAAAAAGAAATTTAATTAAAAAAAATAGCACTAAATTCAATGCTATTGGACTGTATAAAGGAAATATTTTATGGGCAAAATATTTCAAAAAAATAAACGCTTTCTCTAAATTAAATTTGAGATTGTTTTCTGATTATTAATCATCAATAGTGTGAAGTTTAATAGTTTGCCAATCATCTAACTTTTTGCCGTTTTTAAACGTTCCTGAAGATTCAAAAATATTATCTTTATAGTAGATATACATTTTCCAAGTTCCATCGGCTAACCCATTAACATAATTTCCTATTTCCTCAACTCTACCATCATCATAAAAATCTTTTGACAACCCATTTAATACTCCTTTTGAATAAGTATGAATTTTAGAGAGCACTCCTGTTTCGAAATATTCAAGCCACTCTCCTTCTTCTAAGTTATCTTTATAATTACCTTTTAAATAAACATTACCATTAGGATAATAAAATATTGCTAAATCATTTTTTAAACCCATATTAAAATACACCCTACTTTTAAGCTTATTAGAATCTATAAAATCTTCATGAAAGCCATGCTCCACTCCATTTTTAAATTCAGAAATAGATTGATAAAAACCATTAATTGAATACGTAAAATATTTCCCATTTAATACCCCCTTATGGTAATTAGACTCTACTTGGGGTTTACCATTTGGATAAAAAGTAATAAAACGGCCATCTAATGTATCATTGATATAAAACAATACATTCTTTTTAATTCCAGTATCAAAAAAACCTTGAGAAAGACCACTCTTTAATCCATTAGCATATAAAATAGAGGTTTCTAATTGACCATTCGAATAAAATGATTGCCATAAATCATGCTTTTTACCATCTACGTATTTACCCTTTATTAATAAAGCTCCATTCGTATTGTAAAAAACATATTCTCCTTGTAAAACATCCGAAACATAATTTAAAATCTCTTGAATATTACCATCTTCATAATAATTAATCAATTCACCTACAATTTTACCTTGCTTATAATAACATTTAGATTTAATATTACCATTCGAGTAATACATAATCCACTCATTTGATAATAGGCCGTCAATATAATATGCTTTTAATTTTAATTGACCATTTTGATAATATTGAAAAAAATCACCTTGCTTTTTAGAATTTCTGACAAACCCCTTTTCCATGAGAGAGCCATTTGGATAATAAGAAATTTGTTCCCCTTCTATCTGAGTTAAAGGATTTAAAGATTGCGCTTTAGACGATAAAGAACAAAAAATCATAGAAAAGAAAAAAAGAAAAAATCTCATAACTCAAATAAAATTAAAACATTAAGTTATCCTAAATAAAAGAAAAAAACAAGAAAAGAAATAAAAATAATAAAACACTTGCAGGTTAATAAATTATTACTACTTTTGTACCGGAGAGTTGGCAGAGTGGTCGATTGCGGCGGTCTTGAAAACCGTTGTACCGAGAGGTACCGGGGGTTCGAATCCCTCACTCTCCGCTCAAAAGCAGTGATTTATCACTGCTTTTTTTGTTTTATAGAAATAGGTTTTTGAATATATTAATCACAAAAGTAGATTATGTAGCTTATAAAGATCCTAGTGATCCTTTAAACAAAATAATTATTCGAGCGGCAGTTTATGGTGGATCAAGTTTTGATGGTCCAATCAGAAATATTTCAGTTACCGGAAATGTTGCGATCGATAAGTTTTTTGAAGAAGGAAATTTAGTATCTTGTCAGAGTAAAAGAGTAAGAGGAATTAAGCTATATGAGGTTTCTAATTACTTAGGGAATGTACATGCTGTGATTACTGATAGAAAAATACCGATTAAGAAAACAGATGGAACAGAAAGTGTTTCGTTTTATCAATCTGAATTAGTTCAATTTTCAGACTATTATCCTTTTGGTCAGACAGTTAAGTCTAGAACAAGTACTTCTCAAATTTATAATTTCGCTTATAACGGAATGTTGAAAGACGATGAAATTCAGGGAGTTGGGAATAGTTACACGACATTTTTTAGAGAATACAACCCACGCTTAGGACGATGGACAGCGATAGATCCAAAGTTTTCAAAACTACCACACCAAAGTTCATATTGCTCCATGGATAATAATCCAATTGTATACAATGACCCTTTAGGAGATATTGTTAGATATGAAAAATTTAGAGATCGGGTAAATGTTTTCTTTGCAAGAATGGGAAGTAAGGAGTTTAGGAGTGAACATAAAGCTCGTGTTAACTCACAAGATACTTATA
>JBILUY010000217.1:0-4253 GCA_044370735.1 Crocinitomicaceae bacterium
CAACTCATTTTTCTTTTCATTAAATTACGCTATTGGCTATTCTCATCTTGAAAAAAGAAATTCAACTTATGATAATATTAATAATAAAGTTTATTACATATATTCTAATCAAAATGAATTAAAAACTTCTATTATTCCTTCATTTACCTTTTTTCCAACTAAAAAATTGGCTTTGAGCTTAAACATTGGATCATTAATGTACCAATATACAATTGACACAAAAACGAGCGAAATCAACCTTAACTTAAACAGTATTGGTTTTGGACTTAATTACTTTTTTAGAAGATCTTAATTAGTAATTCTCAACTGAAAATCTATTAGCCTCTTAAAACAAATCACTATCTTTGCAGTATGGGTTCAATAAGACAAAACAAAATTGAAGGGGTAATACAAGAAGAATTATCCGTTTTTTTTCAACGTAATGCTAGAGAAATTTGTTTAGGTGCTATGGTTTCAGTAACTGTAGTTCGTGTGACATCTGATTTATCATTAGCAAGAGTTTTTGTTAGTATTTTCGCTGGACCACCGAAAGAAGAAGTATTAGCTTCAATCAATGAACACGCTAAAAAAATTAGAGGTGAAGTTGGTAAACGCCTTAAAAACATGCGTAAAATTCCAGATTTAGTTTTCAAAATTGATGACTCGTTGGATTACGCTATGGAAATTCAAAATTTATTGAATAAAAAGTAATTCGTTCAACCTTGAACGTTCCATTTTTCATAGCACGTAGGTATTTATCTTCTAAAAAGAAGAGTGTTGTTCATTGGATTACACGAATTTCCGTTGTTGGAATTGCTGTGATTACAGCTGCATTAATCATTTTATTAGCTGCTTTTAATGGTATTGAATCAATGGTTGAAAAACTATACACTGAGTTTGATCCAGCCATAATCATTCGTTCAAACCAGCGTAAAACTTTTAATGAAAAGACGCTAAATATCAACAAAATAAAAAAACTTTCTTTTATTGAAAATTCTACAAAAGCGATTGAAGAAATTGTTGTTTTGAGAAATCAAAAAAAGTGGGTGAATGCTAGAATTATCGGAGTTGAAAAATCATTTATGAAAATGGCTAAAATTCCAGAACATATCGTAGACGGTTACCCCACTTTTAATGAACATGGAATTCAAATGGGATTGATTGGTGCAACCCTATTAGAAAAATTAGGAGGATATATTCCAACAAATACTGGTTACGAAGACGTATTGTGTTATTTCCCTAGAAGAGATGCAAAAGTTACCCCAACTTCAAGTCCATTTTTAACTCATCAATTACACATTGCAGGAAGAATCAATTACAATAACGAGGTAAATGACGAGGTATTATTAATTCCAGTCAAACATGCTGCAAACTTATTAGTATATGGAAATGATATCACAGCCTATTATGTTGATATTTTACCTGGAACTGAACTAGAAACAGCAAAAGAAGAAATACAATCCGTTGTTGGACCAACTTTTGAAGTTAAAACACATTTGGAAAAAAATGAATTAATTTACAAGACAAGCAAATCAGAAAAAATGATTGTAATTGCTATTCTCGTTTTCATTTTTATTTTAGCTGCTTTCAATCTGGTTGCGTCTTTAACAATGCTTTATATAGAAAAAAAGAAAAACATACTTACCCTGCAAAGTTTAGGTGCCAACGAAAAATTCATTTTTAATATTTTTTATTTCGAAGGTTTATTAATTGCTTTTAGAGGCGTAATTATTGGAGCGGTTTTAGGTACAATAGTTTGTTTAGCACAATATTTCGGTCAATTCCTTGTATTACCAAATTCAGGCAATCAAGCTTTTCCAATCCGCTTTGGTATAAGTGATGGATTATTGGTGATATTTATTGTTTCAACATTATCAATCTTATCTAGTTATTTACCAGTAAAATATTTAGTTTATAAAAATAGAATTAGAAGAATAGATGGAATGATTGAATAACTATTTTCATCAGCAGGCTGATTTCCTAACCAAATACTAAACAAAGCTTTTTTAAATTCCAGTCCTTGTATCACTCCTAAACTAACGTTGTTTTTCTCAATTGTGACACCTTTATCAGGAGTATATATCAATTGAATTTTATCCCCTACTTTAAATTCTTCTTTGAAAAAACTACAAAATTTAGCTATTTGCTCTTTAGATGCTTTAGCGCCAGTTACGTTCTGAAACCCTTCATTTACAGCTTCTAAAAAAACTTCTTTATTAACTTTACTAGAAATTATTCGAATACTGATTATCATCGTTTTAGGAGATTGTATAATCGCCTTTTCATCCGAAGTTTTTTTATCTAAATACAAACCGCAAACATATAAATCAAAAAAATACTTTTCTCTAATTCCTATTCCGTTTAAAACTAATTTCTCCCCTGATTCATTTAGTTCTGTGTAAAATTTGACACCACCATAAGAAATGGTTTCTTTTTGACTAAATGAAACGACTGTTGTTAAAATTATAAAATTGAAAACTAAAATAAAATTTTTCATATTATTCGAAAATTATTGAATTTTAAACAAATTAAACTAATGTTTTAAGTTAATCATTTTAAATGAGATATAAAACTATAAAATATAATTGTATTGTAATTTTTTATTCTTAAAAAGTCTTGTTAAATTTGTTACACTTTTAAAGTAAGATATGAGCGATTTCGTAGTTTCAGCACGTAAATATAGACCACAGACTTTTGATACAGTTGTAGGTCAGCGCTCAATTACCTCTACTTTAAAAAACGCAATCAAAAACAAACATTTAGCACAAGCTTTTTTATTCTGTGGATCGAGAGGAGTTGGAAAAACAACTACCGCTCGTATTTTAGCAAAAACAATTAATTGTTTTAACAGAACAGAACAAATTGAAGCGTGTGATCAATGTGAATCTTGTTTATCATTTAATTCTGGTGCTTCTTTAAACGTATATGAGTTAGATGCTGCGTCCAATAACTCTGTTGATGATATTAGAGAATTGGTAAATCAGGTTCGAATTGCACCGCAAATTGGTACTCATAAAGTTTATATCATCGATGAGGTTCACATGTTGTCAAACGCTGCTTTTAACGCATTTTTGAAAACATTAGAAGAACCACCTGCTCATGCAATATTTATCCTTGCGACTACTGAAAAACATAAGATTATCCCAACTATATTATCTCGTTGTCAGATATTTGACTTTCAACGTATAAAGGTAAAAGATATTGCAGATCATTTGTCTTATATTGCCGTAAAAGAAGGCATAAGTGCGGATTCAGAAGCCTTACATGTGATTGCGCAAAAAGCAGAAGGAGCTCTACGTGATGCTTTGTCTATTTTTGATCAAATCGTGAGTTTTGCAGGTAATAATTTAACTTATCAAGCTGTATTAGAAAATCTTAACATCCTTGATTACGATTATTTCTTCCGTATTGTTGATAGTGCCTTTAAAGAAGATATTCCTGCTTGTCTTTTAATGTATAATGACATTATGGAAAAAGGATTTGATGGACATAACTTCATTTTAGGTTTATCAGAACATTTCCGTAATTTATTAGTTTGTAAAGATGTTCGCACAGCAAAACTTTTAGAAGTTGGTGAGAGTGTTGAAAATAGATATGTTGAACAAGCTAAATTATTAGAGGCTGCTTACATCATGCGTGCACTTGGTGTGTTAAGTAAAGCAGATGTTGATTACAAGTCTTCTAAAAATCAACGACTATTGGTAGAAATTACCATTATGCAGTTGTGTTCAATTAAAAACGAGCTCGAAAAAAAAAAAGCTTAACTGATTTTGTTGAGTTAATTCCATTTGCTGGCCAACCTGAAAAAGGCGTTGTATCACCCAAAACAGAACAACAAGTAGCCAAAACTGAAAACAAACCTACGCTTGGTGACATTTCCTTTAAGAAAGAAGTGAAAACACTTACTTCGCCTACTGGAACATTAACTTCTGGGTTAATTTCAGTAAAAGAAATTTTGGAGAAAAAGGAATCGAAAGAATCTATTGAAAATTTTGAAAACAAACCAAAAACACCATTTTCTATAGATGACTTGATGATTTATTGGAGAAAATTCGCCTTCAAAATGAAAGAAGATGGAAACGATACTATCTATCTCGCAATGAAAAAGCGTGATCCTAAATTAGCCAATGATTTTGTAATAATTCACGAAGTTGATAACCAAGTTCAAATTGATTATATCCAAACGCATATAACTGATTTATTGGATTTCTTACGTGAAAATCTCAAAAACTGGGGGATTTCTGTAAAGTTCTCGATTACTGAAACACAAGAGG
>JBILUY010000219.1:0-4251 GCA_044370735.1 Crocinitomicaceae bacterium
CAATATCCCCTTTTTTAACAGGTGTCCCATCAATAATACGAACATCTACTTCTAACGAAGGATCATATTTTCTAAAAATTCTCACTGCTAAATCAACACCTGCAAGTATTCCATCGTCTTTAACAAACAAAGTTGCTTTTCCTTTTGCCGATTCTGGTACACATGCTAAACTTGAATGATCTCCATCTCCAATATCTTCTAATAATGCTGTTTCTATAATTTCATCTACTTGCATATCTTTAGTTTTAGCAGTTAATTTCGTTGAACACAAATTTAGTAGTTTTTTAGTTTAAGTTTCTGAAATGAAGTAATACAGAATAATTAAAAATAATTTGTTTACTTCTTACCAGTAGTCTATCATTTTCTCTCATTCAATTTTATATTTTTGTTATTTAAAATTTTAATTTATGTCAGAAATTCAGGAAACAACGAAACCTAAAAGTAATGGTGTTTTATTATTAATCATCATTGTTTTATTATCAATTTTGGCTTATCTAGCATTTTCACTTTCGAAAAAGAATAAAGAATTAAATGCTTGTTCTAATTCGAATAAAGTTTTAGAAGCAGATATGGCTGGTATAAATGATATGATGTCTGGTTATGTAGGGAATTTAAGTCATGACTTAAAATCTGATTTTCAACAAATGCTTAACACATATGATGCATTAAAAGTAAAAGATTCAACACAAGCATTAAAAGTTGAAGAGCAAAAATCTAAAATTCAATCGTTAATAAATCAATTGAATAGTGGCAAAAAATTAAGTGCTCAACAAATTTACACCTTGAAGAAGGAAAACGAAACGTTGAGAAATATTATGAAAGGATATGTTAAACAAATAGACTCATTGAATACAATGAATGTTAAACTATCTTCAGATTTAGAAACTAAAACTCAAGAATTAACCGTAACCTCATCAGAACGTGATCAATATCGTGCGCAAGCAGAAGAAAGCGCAACGTTGGTTAAAAAAGGTTCTAAACTTCAAGCATTAGGATTTAATTCTGGAGCTTTAAGGATGAAAATCAACAATACTACAGAACCAACAAACAAAGCTAAAAGTGCTGTTCAAATCAAGTCTGGATTTACAATCTCAGCAAACTCTTTAGCAAAAGCAGGAAATAAAAGAGTTTACTTACAAATCACTGCTCCTGATGGAAGAATTCTTCAAGGAAAAGAAAATAATATTGTAAATACAGATGCAGGAAGTGTTCCATATTCTGACAAAAAAGACATCGATTATAACAATGAAAACTTAGATGTGACTATCTATTATGATTTAAAAGAAGGGGAAGCCGTAAAAGGAAATTACAGAGTGAAAATCATTTGTGATGGACAAACAATCGGTACAGATAGTTTCACCTTGAAATAAAAAACATTACCCAATAAAAAATGGCTGTTGAAAATTCAACAGCCATTTTTATTTTAACTAAATCTTAACTTATTGCCATACTCCCATTTCACAGAATTTATCAATACGTTGATTAATTCTTTCTGTAGGATTGATTTTTTCTAACTCTGTTAAAGTAGACTTCACGTATTGTTTTACTGTCTCAAACATCTCTTCTTGTCTTCTATGAGCACCATTCAAAGGTTCTGTCAAAACCTCATCAACCAATTTAAGGTTTTTCATATCCGTAGAAGTCAATTTTAATGCTTCAGCAGCTTTTTCTTTATAATCCCATGATCTCCATAAAATAGAAGAGCAAGATTCTGGAGAAATAACAGAATACCAAGTATTTTCTAACATCACAACCTTATCACCAACACCAATACCTAAAGCTCCACCTGACGCACCTTCACCAATGATAATACAAATCACTGGAACTTTTAAACGCATCATCTCATAAATATTACGAGCAATAGCCTCCCCTTGACCTCTTTCTTCTGCTTCTAAACCTGGAAAAGCTCCTGGAGTATCAATAATCGTTACGATAGGCTTATTAAACTTTTCAGCCAATTTCATCAATCTCAATGCTTTTCTATACCCTTCTGGATTAGCCATTCCAAAATTACGGTATTGACGCATTTTCGTGTTAATACCTTTTTGTTGACCGATAAACATTACTGATTTACCATCTAATAAACCAAAACCACCAACCATCGCTTTATCGTCTTTAACAGAACGATCACCATGCAATTCTTGGAATGTTCCATTGGTCATAGCATTGATGTAGGCTAATGTATATGGTCTATCTGGATGACGAGATAATTGTACTCGTTGCCAAGGAGTTAAATTAGAGAAAATTTCTTTTGTTTTCTCTTCTAACTTTGACTGAAGTGCATTAATCTTGTCAGTCATATCAATTTCTGTTGTTAAACCAATTTGTTTGGTTTGCTCAATTTGTTCTTCCAACGCTTTAATTGGCTCTTCAAAATCTAAATATGTTGACATAATATTAAATTTGTGGTGGCAAAATTACAAAAATTGTCTGAACCTAATGAATACTTCTTATGATATTATATCCTCCTTGTAAAATTAATCTTGGTTTACACATATTACACAAGCGAAATGATGGCTTCCACGAATTGGATACTTGTATGTATGAAATACCACTTTATGATATTTTAGAAATAATTCCATCTGAAGAATTTGTATTTACATCATCAGGGTTGGAAATTCCAGGAGATTCAGATAACAATTTATGTGTTAAGGCTTTTAAATTGATTAAAGAGAAACATGAGATTTCGAATGTAAAAATTCATTTACACAAACAAATTCCTATGGGAGGTGGATTAGGTGGAGGCTCATCTGATGCTACTTATGTACTTAAAATGTTAAATACACTTTTTAATCTTAATTTAGAATTAGAAACCCTCGAAGAATATGCAGCAATCTTAGGAAGTGATTGTGCATTTTTTGTCAAAAGTAATTGTCAAATTGCAAAAGGAAGAGGTGAATTATTATCCCATTTTAATTTAAATTTGAAAGGGTACTATCTAAAAATATTAAATATCGGAATTCACGTTTCAACAGCAGAAGCTTATGGAGGGGTTATATTTCAAACACATATAGATAATGTAGTTGAAATCCTAAAACTAAAAAAAGAAGATTGGAAAGATAAATTAGTAAATGATTTCGAAACAAGTGTTTTCAAAAAACATCCAATATTGTCTGAAATTAAAAATAGTCTATACCAAGAAGGGGCATTTTATGCATCCATGTCTGGCAGTGGATCAACTATGTTTGCACTCTACGAAAATAAACCAAAGGAAAATTCATTTCTTGAACTTAATCCCTTGTACGAAATAGTTAAAGAGCTTTAATTACAATTTTTGTTTATTCTCTCTAGAATTTCTTTAAACCCCAAATTAACAGCATTATGCCAATCTAAACATGCTCCGTTTTTATCACCAGAAGCGAGTTTTGCATCTCCTCTTTGTACAAAAATCAAAGCGTTATTAGGTTCCTTTTCTAGCACATGATCACAATCTAGAATGGCTTCTTGATATTTTTGCATTTGCATTTTAACAAAAATATTATTCCTATAAATTTCAATATTTCTTGAATCTAACTCAAGAGCCTTATTGTTGTCTATCAGTGCTCCACGATAATCTCCTAATTCAGCTTTTACAACAGCGCGCTGAATATAGGCATCTGCATATTTTTCATCTAACTCAATGGATTTTGTAAAATCTTCAATTGCAATGATGAAGTTTCTCATTTTCAAACTTGTTTTACCTCTAGCTACAAAATACTTAACTCCAGCAGTATCGATCAAGATAGACTTATTGAAAAAATTTATTGCTTCTGTATATTCTCCTAGTTCGTATTTAAGTAAACCTAAATGATAATAAGGCTCAGGATTTGCAGTATCTCTTTTCAATACATAGGCATAATCATGATAAGCAGATTTAAAATCACCAGATTTTAAATAAGCATCTCCTCTTTTTAGATACAATTCAATCCATGAAGTGTCGACTAATAGTACACGGCTGTAATCCTCTATAGCACCTGCATAACTACTTACCATCTGTTTTAAATCAGCCCTAGCCACGATTGCATCTAGAAACTCTGGATCAATATCTACTGCTTTATTATAATCAGAAATCGCACCAAATTTATCCCCTAACATTGCATACATTTCAGCTCTGTAATAATATGAATACAAATGTTTTGGATCAATTGAAATAACTTTTTCAAAATCAATCAATGCATCATTATATTTTTTTAATTCTCTGTTTGCGAGAGCTCTACTATAATACGCATTAGCATCTTTTGGCACCAATTGAATAGCGTTAGAAAAATCTAC
>JBILUY010000218.1:0-4251 GCA_044370735.1 Crocinitomicaceae bacterium
TTCACAGATGTCGTTGTGAGTGTATCTGTAATTTGAAATTTTAAACTGTCATTTTGGAATATACTGTAACCTACTTGTATTTTACCAATAAGCTCGTTATTTACCTTTTGGTAGTTGATACCTTCACTATTTATTTTATTAAATATCTCTATATAATTTCCATATTCTAAAGAATAAAATTTTTTTAGATCAATGTAAGCTTTTAGAGATTTTTGGCCATTAGCTTTACTGATACTGAAACAAATTAAGATTAAATAAAAAAATAATATTCTCATTTAAAAATGGTTTGTGGTAAAAATAGTTAAAATATTAGTTTGCTCTTTCGATTTTTTTGATTTCATCCCTTAATCTGGCCGCTTCTATGAAATCCAAGTTTTTGGCCGCTGTTTCCATCTCTTTTTTCAGTTTTTTGATGATTTCTTCATTGGAAAGTTTACCGTATTTTTCATTTGGTTCTGCTGCGAGTAGTTGTTTGTTTTCCGATGATACTTTATAAGATTCAGATAACGCAACTGAGGTAGATTCTAAAATTTGTTCCTTTGTTTTTGCTAAACTTCGAGGCGTAATTCCATTTTCCAAGTTATAGGTCATTTGTAGATTTCTTCTTCGAGCTGTTTCATCAATTGTTTTTTGCATTGACTGAGTGATTTTATCTGCATACATAATCACAAAGCCATTTACATTTCGAGCGGCTCTACCAACAGTTTGAACTAAAGATCTAACATCACGCAAAAACCCTTCTTTATCAGCATCTATAATTGCTACTAAAGAAACTTCTGGTAAGTCTAATCCCTCCCTAAGTAAATTAACTCCTATTAAAACATCAAAATTTCCTAGTCTCAAATCACGTAAAATTTCAACACGTTCGATCGTGTCAATATCACTGTGTATATAACGACAAGCAATGCCTATTTTATCTAGATATTTTTGAAGTTCCTCGGCCATACGTTTGGTTAGTGTTGTCACCAAGGTGCGTTCATTTTGTTTTATACGAAGGTGAATTTCTTCTATAAGATTATCGATTTGATTTAATGATGGTCTAACTTCTATGATTGGATCTAATAGACCTGTAGGACGAATTAATTGTTCTACTACAACTCCCTCGGATTTTTGTAATTCATATTCTGCAGGAGTTGCAGAAACATAAATCAACTGATTTGTAATTTGTTCAAATTCTTCAAATTTCAAAGGTCTATTGTCAATTGCAGCTTGTAATCTAAATCCATAATCTACTAAATTGATTTTACGAGCACGATCTCCGCCATACATAGCCTTAATTTGTGGAATGGTTACGTGACTTTCGTCGATTATCATTAAATAATCTTTTGGAAAATAATCTAACAAGCAGAATGGGCGAGTACCAGGTTCGCGTTGGTCAAAGTAACGTGAATAATTCTCAATTCCCGAACAATACCCTAATTCTCGTATCATTTCTAAATCATAAGATACTCTTTCTTCTAATCTTTTTGCCTCTAAAATTTTCCCTTCTTTTTTGAAAGCGGTTACTTGGGTTGCCATATCTTCACCAATCTGATCTAAAGCATTGTGTATAGTTTCAGGACTTGTGACGAAAATATTTGCAGGATATAGGTTAATATCTTCAAACGCTTCCATTTTTTTGGATGAAATAGGATCTATTGAATAAATTCCTTCAATTTCATCCCCCCAAAAATCAAAACGAATGGCATAATCTGCATAGGCAAGATAAACGTCTATTGTATCTCCCTTTACTCGGAAAGTTCCTCTCTTGAAATCGTCAATTGCTCTTGAATAAAGATTTTCAACTAAACGAAGCAGAAATTTATTGCGTGAATAATTTGTTCCTTTTTTTAAATATAAAATACTTTTTTCAAATTCTTTTGGGTTACCAATACCATATAAGCATGATACAGATGAAACTACAATCACATCCTTCCTTCCTGATAATAAAGCTGATGTAGCGGACAAACGTAATTTTTCTAATTCTTCGTTTATTGCTAAATCTTTTTCAATATAGGTATCTGTAACTGGAAGATAAGCTTCAGGTTGGTAATAATCATAATAAGAGACGAAATATTCAACTGCATTTTCTGGAAAGAATTGTTTAAACTCACCGTATAATTGCGCGGCAAGTGTTTTGTTATGAGATAAAATTAATGTAGGTCGATTGATCTCTTTAATGACATTTGCCACTGTAAATGTTTTACCACTACCAGTAACTCCTAATAAGGTTTGAAAAGGTATGTCTTTTTCAACACCTGAAACTAACTGTTTTATTGCTTCTGGTTGATCACCAGTAGGTTGAAATTCTGATACTAATTGAAAATCCATTTAGTAAAAGTAAGAAACAAGTTTGTATGTTTTATTAATTTGAAAACTTACTTTTTAATTTTAGAAAAGGTTTTTCTAGGATTTCATAAGAAATAACTGCGGTTATCATTGTTAAAATTAAATTTTGAGGAAATTGTTGGATAAATAAGTTCCCGCCGGGCCCTGTTTTTAAAAATAAACCTTGGTAAACATAAATTCCATATGATATTTTACCAATATATCTTAGGGTGTTAATATTTAGAAAGTTAGTGCATTTTGTTTCTTGATGAAAATAAATCCAACCAATAAAACTTGTAATTCCAAACGACATACAGATAGGTGAAAGAAATAAGATATATTTCAAACTATAGATAGGATACAAAAACAGAATAATACTAAAAATAAAAGAATTGGATGAATTGAAATAGCTAATAATTCGATGGTATTTAAATGTGATTGCTAAAGCAGTTAATCCTCCGATTAAAATTGAAGCAGCAGCAGGTATGAACCATCTATCTGGTCTTCTGAATTCAATTAGGTATTCTAATTTTATGATGTAAAGTGTTGCTAGTGATAGAGTGATGAGTATGAAAATAAAAATATGAATTCTTGTTTTGTTAAAATAATGAATGACAAAAGGCCAGATTAAATAGAATTGTTCTTCAACTGCTAATGACCAAGTATGAACCAATTCATCGTGATAAAAACGAGTTGGTGCATAATTGTAACAATACAGAAAGGACATAATAAAACCTTCAAAAGTAAAGTTTAACAATCCTATAAGTTTTAAAGAGAGTAGGGTAATACTAAATAGCGCAAAAGGAGGCAGTAATCTCAGAAATCGTTTAATAAAAAATCGTTTGAAATTAATTTTTCCTTTTGTTTCTTTTTCTTTAAGTAAGATTAAGGTAATTAAGAAACCACTTAGATTAAAGAAAATTAGCACACCTGTTTCACCACTAAACAATAACCAAACTCTCGATCTAATATAATCGTTATTAGGTAAAAAGTGGTAGATGCCTAGATGTGAGAGAATAACAAATAAGATAGAGACAGCTCTTAATCCATCAAAACCTTTAATGTATTGCATTATTTATTTTGGCTTCTTAATTCACCTAATGTATAAAAGAAAACTAAACCATATCCAATGGCTAACATTAAATGGAAAGGAACCATTCCTAAATCACCATAAAGTGCTCTGTTTATTGCTGTGAATCCAAATAAAACCATTAATAATCCTTCTGCAATAGTCAGTATTGAAATGCTTTTTTTATCGTATTTATTTCCTTTAAATTCATTTTTCTTAGCAACGTTGAATTTAGGTGTACGAACAAATGAACTTTTAATTCCTAAATAACCTTCTAATACCGCTACAGTATTACTCAACGATAATCCCATTGAAACAACAAGAAACTGAACAAATCTTCCGAAGAATTTAAAGAACGAAGCGATTTTATTTTCTGTTTTATCTCTGTAAGATAACCAATAATAATACATTAAGAATACAGTACTTATAATGAAAACAGATCCAAAACGGATAAAAAGATTTAAATCACTAAAGCTGTCTTTGATGTGAAGTACGGGTAGACTTAATAATGAAAGAGTTAAAATAAATAAGAAAACCGAAGAGTTAAATAAGTGTGATAATGCGTGTACTTTGTCTCCGAATTTCACATTATTTGCAGTAATAATACGTTTTCTCATTTTAATAAAACATTCTGCACCACCTTTCATCCATCTGTGTTGTTGATTTTTCAAAGCAGACATAGTAATTGGTAATTCAGCAGGAGAAATCACATTTTCTAAATATTTAAATTTCCATCCTTTGATTTGAGCACGGTAACTTAAATCTAAATCTTCTGTTAATGTGTCGTGTTCCCAACCTCCAGCAGCTTCGATACATGTTTTTCTCCATATACCTGCAGTTCCGTTAAAGTTGATATAATGTCCTGAACTATTTCT
>JBILUY010000220.1:0-4232 GCA_044370735.1 Crocinitomicaceae bacterium
TTCCCTAACCATGTATGAACCTGGAGCCCAAACAGGCATTTTGATTGTCACATTTTTTCCAGATAAGTCATCAATAGTCATCATCACCTCAAAATAATGACTTTGTGGTTTAGACATTTTTAATGACTAATCTACTCTTGCTGCTGTAGATGAAAAACCTAAAAGCAATACAATCAATATCAGTAATGTATATTTCATTATGTAATATATTATGAAACGAAGCTTGATAACTTCTCTTCTAAAATTGCAATTTTTTGAATAGCGTCAGCCTCTTTTTTACGTTCGTTTGCAACAACAGCTTCAGGTGCACCAGAAACAAATTTTTCGTTGGTTAATTTACCTTGTACCATTTTCAAGAAACCTCTAGTATAATCTAGTTCTTCTTCTACTTTCTTTCTTTCTGCTTCAAGATCTACAGAATCTCCAAAAGGAATGTAAAACTCATTAGATTTTACTAAAAATGAATTTGCATTCGTTATTTTTTCAGTAATATATTCAAGTTGAGATAAATTACCCATTTTTAGTACTACAGAATCAAAAGATGTATCTAAATCTTCATTTTTCTTCACAAAAAGATCCATTTTCACTTTGTTAGCGATGTTATTTTCTTTTCTAACATTTCTAATATTAGTGATAATTTCTTCTGCATTTAAGAAGTTTTTTAATACAGCTTCATCATACTTTTCGATAGCAGGCCAAGATGTAATTACCAAATCTTCTCCTTCTTTTCGTTCAGAAATTAAATGCCATAATTCTTCAGCAATGAAAGGAGTAAATGGTTGTATCAATTTTAAGATGTTTTCAAAGAAAGTTAAAGTTGATGCATATGTTTTACTATCAATCGGTTGCTCATATCCCGGTTTGATAATTTCCAAATACCAAGAACAGAAATCATCCCATACCAATTTATAAGTAGCCATCAACGCTTCAGAAATCTTGAATTTATCAAATAACTCGTTGATTTCTGCAAGTTGTTGGTTGAATTTCGCATGGAACCACTCTATTCCTTTAATTGATGAATTCGGTTGTTCGATGTCTTTTACTTCCCAAGAAGTTACCAAACGGAAAGCATTCCAAATCTTATTTGCAAAATTTCTACCTTGTTCACATTGGCTTGTATCGAAAGGTAAGTCATTACCAGCAGGAGATGAAATTAAAATCCCAACTCTTACACCATCCGCACCATATTTATCAATTAAATCTAACGGATCTGGTGAATTACCTAGCGATTTAGACATTTTTCTACCTAATTTATCACGAACAATACCCGTATAATAAACATTTTTAAAAGGTAGTTCACCCATATATTCATATCCAGCAATAATCATTCTCGCTACCCAGAAAAACATAATTTCTGGTGCAGTAACTAAATCATTTGTAGGATAATAGTATTTAATTTCTTCATTTCCCGGTTGGGTAATACCATTAAACACTGATATTGGCCATAACCAACTTGAAAACCAAGTATCTAATACATCTTCGTCTTGTTTTAAATCAGCAGCAGTAATTGTTCTACCCGCTTTTTCTGTAGCAAATTGAATTGCTTCTTGTTCCGTTTTCGCTACGACAAAATCTTCTGATCCTGAACCAAAATACCATGCCGGAATTCTATGACCCCACCATAATTGACGAGAAATACACCAATCTTTTACGTTTTCTAACCAGTGTTTGTATGTGTTTTTGAATTTTTCAGGATGAAAAGCAATATTTCCATTCATCACATTTTCTAATGCAGGCTCTGAAAGTTCTTTCATTGAAACAAACCACTGTAATGACAATTTAGGCTCGATAACAGCGTCTGTTCTTTCAGAAAAACCTACTTTATTAATATGATCTTCTGTTTTAACTAAATATCCTTTTTCGTCTAACTCTTTCGAGATTTCTTTACGAACTTCAAAACGATCTTTCCCTTCATAATGTAAACCATTTTCATTTAATTTACCGTTATCATGAAAAATATCTATCGTTTGTAGATTATGTTTTTTACCTAATTCATAGTCATTAATATCGTGAGCTGGAGTTACTTTTAAACATCCTGTACCGAATTCCATATCTACATATTCGTCTGCAATAACAGGAATACGTCTACTTGTCAAAGGAACAATTACTTCTTTTCCATGTAACGAAGTATAGCGTTCGTCATTTGGATTTACACAAATTGCAGAGTCACCTAAAATTGTTTCAGGTCTTGTAGTAGCGATTGTAATCCACTGATCATCTGAATCAGCTACTTTATATCGAACATGGTACAATTTAGAATTTACTTCTTTATATATTACTTCTTCATCTGATAATGCTGTAGTAGCTTCAGGATCCCAATTTACCATTCTTACACCACGGTAAATCTTTCCTTTTTTATACAAATCAATAAATGTATCTATTACTGAATCAGAATATTCAGGATCCATCGTGAAAGCTGTTCTTTCCCAATCACATGAAGCACCTAACTTCTTTAATTGATCCAAGATAATCCCTCCGTGTTTGTCCTTCCATTCCATCGCGTGAACCATAAATTCATCGCGTGTCAAATCAGACTTTTTAATTCCTTCTTTTCTAAGTTTTTGAACAACTTTAGCTTCTGTAGCAATTGAAGCGTGGTCAGTACCAGGTACCCAACACACATTTTTCCCTAACATACGAGCTCTTCTGACTAGTACATCCTGTATCGTGTTATTCAACATATGCCCCATGTGTAAAACTCCTGTCACATTTGGTGGAGGAATTACAACAGTATATGCTTCTCTTTCATCAGGTGTAGAATGAAAATATCCTTTATCTAACCAATAAGGATACCACTTTTGCTCAGCTTTTGACGCTTCGTACGTTTTTGGAATTTCAATCATTTTTGTTCGATTTTAGACAAAGATAATTATTTCAAGCTAGAATTATATAGTCATATTTTCGTTTTAGAGATATATAAGAGTATCGAAATAACAAATGAACAATTTGATATGAATTATTTTTATCAATATTAGTTGTGTATAACGATACAAAATTCTACTTTTGGAACGTTTTTAAATAATATCCGCAAAATGGCTGTATTGGTAAATAAAAATTCTAGAGTAATCGTTCAAGGATTTACAGGAGGTGAAGGAACATTTCATGCTTCACAAATGATTGAGTACGGAACAAACGTAGTTGGTGGTGTAACTCCAGGAAAAGGTGGTTCAACTCACTTAGAAAGACCTGTTTTTAACACTGTTTCTGAAGCTGTTGAAGCTACTAAAGCTGATGTTTCTATCATTTTTGTTCCACCAGCATTTGCTGCGGATGCAATTATGGAAGCTGCTAATGCAGGTATTAAAGTAATCGTTTGTATTACAGAAGGTATTCCTGTAAATGATATGGTGAAAGCTAAAGAATTCATCAAAGGATTTGACTGCCGTTTGATCGGGCCAAACTGTCCAGGTGTTATTACTGCAGGTGAGGCAAAAGTTGGTATCATGCCAGGTTTCGTTTTCAAAAAAGGAAAAATTGGTATTGTTTCTAAATCAGGTACTTTAACTTATGAAGCTGCTGACCAAGTTGCTAAAGCTGGTTTAGGTATCACAACTGCTATTGGTATTGGTGGTGATCCAATCATTGGAACTACTACGAAAGAAGCTGTTGAATTATTAATGAATGACCCAGAAACAGAAGGTATCATCATGATTGGTGAAATCGGTGGTAATTTAGAAGCAATTGCTGCTCGTTGGGTAAAAGAGAATGGTACTAAACCTGTTGTTGGTTTTATCGCTGGTGAAACTGCTCCTGCTGGTAGAACTATGGGACATGCTGGTGCTATTGTAGGTGGACACGACGATACAGCTGAAGCTAAAAAACGTATCATGAGAGAGTGTGGTATTCACGTAGTGGATTCTCCTGCTGAAATTGGTAAAAAAATGGCGGAAGTAATGGGTGTTTTAGCTTAATTATTTCTTTATTATATTTAAAGCTGCTTACGAGCAGCTTTTTTTTTGAATTAAAATAAATAAAATATGAATCCTTTTTTAGAAAAATTTGATACTCCTTTTCAATCGTTTCCTTTTGAAAAGTTAAACACAGAACATTACCTACCTGCTTTAGAAGAAGGTATTTTACAAGGTAAAAAAGATATTGATGCAATCATTCAAAATCCAGCTACTCCTACATTTGAAAACACAATTGCAGCTTTAGATAACAGTGGTAAAATTTTAGATTTACTTGGTAATATTTTCTATAACCTTCACGAAGCAGAAACAAGTGAAAAATTA
>JBILUY010000050.1:0-14806 GCA_044370735.1 Crocinitomicaceae bacterium
TGTTACTTTCTCAATCCCTGGATGTCTTAATACTTCTCTCACAGTTCCACCGTCACCTCCACCTATAACTAATACATTTTTAGCATTTCCATGGGTAAATAAAGCTGGGTGAGATATCATTTCATGATAATGAAATTCATCTTTTTCTGTGGTCATTACCATATCATCCAAAGTCAACATTTTACCGTATTTTTGAGATTCTAAAATACGAACTCTTTGAAATGGCGATTGCACATCATAAAACACGTCTCCTGTATATCTTAACGATAATGCTTGATTTTCATCTTTATCTGTAAACCAAACATTTCTTGTGTACATCTCAGGATTGATATGTTCTGAAGCTTTTGTTCTCATTGATGAAATATCAAAGTCGTTTCTCGTTAACAAATTAACTGAACCTCTTTTCATTTCCAATGCAGAATAATTTTTTGCTCCGAAGCACTCTTTTAAGAAATCAAATGAAATCCAAGCATTCATTTCTCCACAAGTAAATAAGTCTACTGCAGCATAACCATATTCTGGCCAAGTATGAATAGCTAAATGACTTTCTTGAATAACTACAACACCAGATACGCCATACGGAGAAAAATGGTGAAATGTAGAGTTGATTACAGTAGCTCCAGCTTTTTGTGCTGCCCCTACCATGTCTCTTTCAATAGAAGTTACATCATTCATGATGTTAGGGTCGCAACCCATAAATTCAACAAGGATATGATTTCCTAATGCGTGACTCATTTCAGTATAGATATAAATTAAATAACAAAGAACAAAAATACGTTTTTTGGAAAAAATAGAAGTGTTTAAGACTCTTTAAATAATCAATAAATTTTTAATAATTATAAAACATCTTTTTATCAACTATTTATTAAGAATTCTTCCATCTTCCATTTCAATGATTCTATCGCAATTTGAGGCGAATTCTGGATCGTGAGTTACTATCAATAAGGTTTGTTTGAATTCAGATGCTAATTCCTTAAAAACATCAAATACAATAGCGCTATTTTTTTTATCTAAATTTCCTGTAGGTTCGTCCCCCATGATAATTAAGGGGTCATTAATCAAAGATCTAGCAATAGCAACTCGTTGTTTTTGACCTCCGGAAAGTTGATTTGGCATTTTTAATGCTTCATTTTCAATGCCTAAAATTTTTAGTTTTTCAATTGCTCGATGCTCAAGTTCTTCAGTACTTAATTTGTTTAGTTTTAAACCTGGTAACATTACATTTTTTAGAACATTGAATTCATTTAACAAATAATGAAACTGAAAAACAAAACCTATTTTTTCATTTCTGATTTTCGCAAGTTGATTTTCTTTTTTATTAAACATTAATTCTTGGTCAATAAAAAGCTCTCCTTGGTAATCTGTATCCATGGTTGATAAAATATAGAGTAGGGTAGATTTACCACATCCTGATTTTCCTGTAAGAGAGACAAATTCCCCTTGATTAATCTGAAAATTGATGTCTTTTAATACAGGAATCGTAATTGGATCATGAAACTCCTTATAAATATTTTTTGCTTCTAATATAACGCTCATTATTTACCTCTTATGATGATAACTGGATCAATTTTACTAGCTCTTTTTGCTGGAAACAAACCTGCAAAATAAGTTGTAATAACAGAGAATAATCCTCCGATGAAATAATAAAGCGGATTATACGAAACTGGATATGTTTTTACAGTTGGTAGAGCGGCAGTATTAAATGGAATTTGATCAATTAGGGATGATAAACCAAATCCAAAAATTAGACCAGCACCGCCCCCAATTAATCCGATAGTTAATGCTATTGATAAAAATATGAATTTCACATCTCTACCCGAAAAGCCTGTTGCTTTCAAAATAGCTATGGAATCCATTTTTTCATAAATCATCATGTTTAAAATATTGTAAATACCGAAACCAGCTACAATTAGTAAGGTTATTCCAACTGCATAAGAAATCAATGTTCTAACAAAACTTCCTGTTTCAAATTGAGAATTCGCTGTTTGAATATCGATAGCGTCAACTTGAAAATTTTCATTAAATTCTTTAGCAAGTTTTGGTGCTAAATTGATGTCGTGTAATTTAACTTGAATATCAGTAAAGTAGGTGTTTGATACACCTAGTAATTTTTGAGTTGTTTTTAATGAACAATAACTTTGTACTTTGTCAATATCTTGAAGTCCAGATTGAAAGTACCCTACAACCTTTAATTTTACTCTTTCTCCTTTGGCAGTTGTCACTTGAACAAGATCTCCAATGTTAGCAAGCATTTTTTCAGCAGCTACTTTACCCAAAATAATACTATTTGGTATTTCTTCAAGGTCTTTATAACTTCCTTCAACCACATAATCTTTAAATGCAAAGAGGCGTTCTTCTTCAATAACATCAATGCCATTAATTACGCCATTTATATCTATTTCACCGACATTATAAAAAACTTGAGCAGATACTTTTGGTGATACTCCTAAAACTCGTTTGTCTTTTCGTAAAATATTGACTATCGGTTTAGCATTGTAGATATTTAATCGAACGCTTGATGGTTTAATCGACGAAATGAAATTATACTGTTTGTTAGTGTCTAATCCTATGTTTAAGGGTTGATTTGTATTAGCTTTGATATCATTATAAAGTCTAATATGAGGGGTTCTATTAATGATTAATCCGTCCAAAAGGTCATTTAATCCATTCATAAATCCCAATAAAGTAATAAACATGGTTATACTGAACGTAACGCCAATTGCGGCGACTAAAGTTTGCCTCCATCTTGCTAGCAGTAAAGATTTAGCAATTTCGAAACCTAGATTAATTTTCATTTGGCAAAACTATTTCTTCATTATCTTTTACTCCTGATTTAATCTCTACATATTCGTAGTTCTTTAAACCTGTTTTAACTTTTTTTGTCGTGCCATCTTTTAAAATTAATTTATCACTTCCAATTAAGTAATTTCTTGGAACGGTTAACGTGTTTTTTATTTCTTTAATGATGATATTTGCTTCAACTGATAAATTTGGATAAAGTATAGTAGGAGGGTTAATGAATTGAGCATCTACTAAAAAAGTTTTAGATCTCTCATTCATAATCGGGTATATTTTAGTAATCACAGCATCAAAAGTTTGTCCTTTATAACTATCTAAACTTACTTTTGCTTTTTGACCTTTTTTAATTTTTATAATATCATATTCATCGATTTGTAATTTTAAAACAAATAGATTTTTAGATCCGATAATCGCAATTGGAGTTTGAGGAGTTACAAACTCTCCCTTTTTTTTAAGAATAGAAAAAACTTCTCCTTTTATTTCACTTTTTACAGTGAAATCTTTAAATGAATTTTGTACCTGTTGAGAGTTGTTTTTAGCGATTCTTTCATTGAATTTAAGTTGTCTAAGCAAGTCTTCATATTGTAATTCTGCTGAATTGAAATTTGAAAGGGAGTTTTGATAGTTTAATTCAGCTGTTTCTAATTCTAAAGCTGTTATTACATTTTTTTTATAAAGATTCACTTTTCGTTGGTATAATAATGAATCGTTCCGCCATTTTAATTTTGCTGATTTTAACGTGTTTTTTAATTCTATTAATTTGTTATAATTGTTTTTTAATAAAGCGTTTTCACTTGCTAGTTCAGCACTTTCAAGCTGAATTTTACTAGTTGTATTTGATATTTGAAATAATGGACTTTTAGGGTTTATTAGTTCTCCTTCTTGAACCAATGTCTTTGTAATTATTCCATTTACTGAGGAGAAAACTTGATATTGATTTATTGTTTCAATATTACCTGAAGCATATACAGACTCAAAAACATCTCTTTTTTTTACTAATGTAGTTTGAATATTTTCCTTACAACTTACAATTGTAAATAGGATTAGTAGCAATTTTAATAGTGATTTCATTCGAGCTAAATTTTAAGCTAATTTAGATATAAGAATTGTTTAAAAACATAATTTTTGTCATAAAAAAAGGGATGCAATTTGCATCCCTTTTTTTATACTAAAACGTTTAGATTATTTTATCAAGAAAGAAACTCTTCTGTTATTAGCTCTTCCTGTTTCAGTTTTGTTTTCTTCTTTTGGTTGTGCTGTACCAAAACCTTTAGCAGTGATACGTTTTGGATCGATACCTTTAGAAATTAAATATCTTTCTACTGATTTAGCACGTTTTTCTGAAAGGATTAAGTTTTTGCAAACATCACCTGTTAAATCAGCATGACCATCAACTTCTACAGTTGTGTTTGGATTTTCTTTTAAAATTTTAACAACAGCATCTACTGCTTTTGCATTTTTAGTAGAAACATCATGTCTTCCAATTTCAAAAAGAACATCGTCAGTTTTGATTAAAGAACAACTAGTATTAGTAGTAGTAGTTGAAGCAGTGTTTGTATTTTTAGTTTCAGAACCTTCTTCATCGTCACCAGTAGTTGGTCTTTGTATGATATCCATTTCATCAATTAGGTTTTGAGCCCCATAACATTTGTCTATGATCCATAAAATGTATCTCATGTCACAAACAATAGTTCTTTGGATATTAGGTTCAAAGAAAATATCACCTGACATTGCTTCCCAGTTTCCGTCAAAAGCAACACCAATTAATTCACCATTTGCATTGATACAAGGAGATCCTGAGTTTCCACCAGTGATATCGTTATTTGTTAAGAAGTTAACAATTAACTCACCTTTTTTATTTCCATATCTACCGTAATCTTTGTTTTTCCATAATTCTTTCATTACAGGATCAACAGTAAAATCTGGATTTGTAGGATCTTCTTTTTGCATCAAACCAGTTAATGTAGTTTGATAATCGAAATAAGTAGCATCTTTAGGAGCATATGGTAAGACATTACCATAAGTTAATCTCATTGTTGAGTTTGCATTTGGAGCGTAGTTTTTGCTTAAATCCATAGCTCTAACACCTTTAACAAATAATCTATTTGCTCTTTGTAATTTAATCATTGCTTCTCCATAATTTTTCTTACCAATAGCTGCTTGGTAAGCATCATCGATATCTTTGATTAAAACAAATAATGGGTCTTTAACCAATTTTGCTAAGTTAAACTCTTTCTCAAACTCTGCATATCTCTGTTTGTCAGTGAAGATTGATTTTTTACGAATTTTAGCAAAATATTTATCGATTTTAGATAACCCTTTTTCATTTAGTTTTTTAGATAATGCACCTTTTTGTCCATTAGGAACATCTTTAAGATACATTTTATAAACTTCGTATAAAGTTTCTAATTCAATATCAATATTGTTATCAGCAAAGAATTCTTTCCAACGATCTTTTGCAATTTTTTTAAATTCTTTCGCTTGTTCTGTTTTACCTTCAGCTTCTAACTTAGCAATGTTTTTATAAATTAAAACGTTTGCATTGATGTCTACTTGTCTAATAAATTCACCATAATAAACTTTTGAATACACATAAGGATTTGTAGCTCTGTATGATTCTTCAATATCAGCTAAAACATCAGCATATTCAGCTTCTCCTTTAGTGAAAGCAGTAAAAGCAGCTTCAATTTCACGTTTTTTGTCAGCAACTTTGTTATTCTTTAATTGAGCAGTTTGTCCGATAAAATATTTCCAGTAATTTGCTACTCTTGCATAGTTAGAAGAATATTTTAAACGGATAGCTACATTTTGATCCATGTATTTCTTCATGATTTGAAGTTTTTTAGCACGGATTTCAACAATTTTAGGTTGTTCAAATTTTATTGCTTGTTCAATTCCAAATGATGTTAAGAAACGGTTAGTTCTTCCAGGGAAACCCATAACCATCGCATAATCATTTTTCTTTACACCATCAATTGAAATAGGTAGACTATGTTTAGGAGTATAAGGTTGATTGTTTGCATTGTAAGCAGCAGGTTTGTTATCAGCACCTGAATAAATTCTAAACATTGAAAAGTCTGCTGTATGTCTTGGCCACATCCAGTTGTCAGTATCACCTCCATATTTACCAGAAGATTGTGGAGGAGTTCCAACTAGACGAACATCTGTAAATGTTTCTTTAACGAATAAATAAAACTCGTTACCTTCGTAGAAATCACGTACAAAAGCTTCATAGTGTGTTCCTTCAACAGCTTCTTTTTCTAAAACTTTAGCAATTTCAGCAATTTTATCTGCACGTTGTTTTTGAGTCATTGTTTCATTTAATTCTTTTTGAATTAATGAAGTAACATCCTCAATTCTAACAATGAAAGTCGCAGTAAGACCTTTAACAGGGATTTCCTCTGTTAAGCTTTTTGCCCAAAAACCTTTGTCTAAGTAATTTTTTTCAGGAGTAGATGCTTCAGCAATTGCATCATATCCACAGTGGTGGTTAGTAATCACCAATCCTTTCTTAGAAATGATTTCACCTGTACAAAATCCACCAAAAGAAATTACAGCATCTTTGATAGACGCATGGTTAATAGAATAAATCTGCTCTTGTGTCAGTTTTAATCCATGTTTTTTCATGTCCTCCATGTTACGGCCAATCATAAATGGAAGCCACATTCCTTCGTCTGCTTTTGAAAATGATGATACCATTACTAAAGCGAAAAGGACAAAAAGTTTCATTCTTCTCATAATCAACTACTTTTTTGTTTTAGTTTATTTCTTTAAAATTAAAAAAATGGGTTTAAGACCCTAAATTTAGGAAAAATATCTTTGATGTTATTGAATCACTCATAAAATATAGTAATTCTAATTTTTTTCCGAAGTAAATATTGTCGCAGCATTACCTAAAATTGCTGCGTTTTTATCATGCAAAGATGATATTCGTATTTCTACGTTATTTTGGTATATATTTAATAAACTTTCATTGAAGTACTTTTCAACTTTATTTTTGAAAAACTCACCACTTTGAGCTATTCCACCAAATAAAATAAATGCTTGAGGGTCAGAAAAAGCGGTGAAATTTGCTAATGCAATGCCTAGAATTGAAGCTGTGTATTCAGTCAGATATAAAGCAAAAGGATCATTTTTAATAGCTTGTTCAAATATGTCTTTTGCGGTCACTTTTTCAAAAGTAAATAACTCAGATTCTTGATAATTACTTCTAAATTCTTCAAAGCTTCTAACTATTCCAGTAGAAGATGCATAAGTTTCTAAACATCCGTTTCTTCCACATTTGCAATTTCGACCATTTTCTTTTACTACGATATGCCCATATTCACCTGCTAATCCATGTTTTCCAACTACTAATTCATTGTTTATGTAAATTCCACTTCCTAATCCTGTTCCTAAGGTAATGACGATGAAGTCGGTTAGGTTTTGTGCGCAACCAAAATGTTTTTCACCTTCAGCTGCGGCATTGGCATCATTCGTTAATAAGGTTTTAATTTTAAATCGTTCCTCAAAATATTTTTTTAATGGAATGATTCCTTTTTCCCAAGGTAGGTTAGGGGCAAATTGAATTTCCCCTGTGAAGTGGTTTCCATTAGGTGCGCCTATACCAATTCCAATAATTTGATTTTTATAGTTTGAAATTGTTTTGTCATTGTTTAGATAATCAACAAAATCAACAGCAAAATTAAATGAGTTTGTTTTTACATTGTTTTCATAAATGATAATTCCTTCTTTGTTGACTAACCCAAATGCACAATTTGTACCACCTATATCAATTCCTAAAGCTAATTTTTCCATTTTTATAATTCAAAAAAAAAGAGCCTAGAGGCTCTTTCTGTTTATTTAATACATATCATCGTCTTCATCATCATAGAAAAACTTTTGTTGTTTTCCACTTTTTTTGTAAGCAGTCATTTTTTGAGCTTTTGGTCTATCTTCTAATTTTTTTGCAAAATTATCTTTCTTTTTAGCTGGAGTTTTAGCAGAAGAAGGGATATTTGGTGGGAAATGTTGAACTGGTGTAACATCTTCATTCTTTGGTCTACTATCAGAAGCAGCGTAATTGTTATTTGCTCTTTGATCGTTATTCCCTCTATTGTTATTATCTCTATTAAAAGGTTTTCTTTCGTTATTTTGACCTCTGTTGTTATCTCTTCGATCTTCCGCTTGTTTTACGGCAATTTGTCTTCCGTTGAAACTAAACCCATCTAATGATTTAATAGCATCATTAGCTTCTGATTCGTTAAACATCTCAACAAAAGCAAAACCTTTTGGTTTTCCCGTTTCTTTGTCGGTGGCAATGGTAACTTTATTTACCTTTCCATATTGCTCAAAAGCTTTTTTAAGCTCCTCTTGAGAAACACCAAAATCTAATCTGGCAACAAAAATGTTCGTCATAAATAAAAAAAAGTGAGTTTTACCTCTTTGTTATAGTTTTATAATTGTTAAAATACCATTCGAATTTACTAAAAAAATATAATGTTGTATCAAAAAAATGTTTTTTTTTAAAATTGGAAGTAAATAAAAGGTTGTATTTCTGAAGACTTAAATTGTGCAAGGATAAAAATGACCAAAACCACGTATAGACTTTTTAGCAATAAAGGAGATTTAACGAAGATTAATTCGGTTTTGTTTTCAATTGATTTTGGTGTAAAATGAAGTGCATATCCGATTAGAATTAAGAATAAAACATATTTGTATCCATTCACAAATTCAAAAATTATTTCTGGACTAAAGTCATTGAATATTTGGAATAGTACTTCACCTGCTGCCTTCATGTTTTCTGCACGGAAGAAAATCCAACATAAACAAACAAAGTGAAAAGTAAGTAACCAAGAAAGAAAGGTGATAACCTTTGAAGATTTCTCTTTTGAAGAAGGAACTAAAGAAAGAAAAAGCTTATGTATAACTAATGCCAATCCATGAAAAGCTCCCCAAAGGATAAAACGCAAACCGGCACCATGCCACAAACCTCCTAAAACCATTGTTATAAATAAATTAAGGTAGGTTCTAAATTTTCCTTTTCTATTTCCACCCATGGAGATATATAAATAATCTTTAAGCCATGTGGATAAAGAGATGTGCCATCTTCTCCAGAATTCGGTGATGTTTTTTGATTTATAAGATGAATCAAAGTTGATGTTGAAGTGAAAGCCCATTAAAAGAGCGATACCGATGGCCATATCTGAATAACCAGAAAAATCACAATAGATTTGAAGAGCATATCCATAGACACCTACTAAATTTTCTAACCCAGAATATAGCATTGGATTGTCAAAAATTCGATCTACAAAATTGATGCTAATATAGTCTGCAATTATTGCTTTTTTTATTAATCCACTACTGATAAGAAATACTGCTTTTCCGATCATTTCTTTCGTTACGATGACAGGTTTAAAGATTTGTGGTATAAAATCTACCGCTCTCACAATAGGTCCAGCAACTAGTTGAGGGAAAAAAGTAACAAAGAAAGCATAGTCTAAAATGTTTTTAACTGGTTTTAATGTACCTCTATAAATATCGATCGTGTAGCTTAAAGACTGAAAAGTAAAAAAAGATACACCTACAGGTAGGAAAATATCTAAAGGTTCAAATTTTCCTCCTACAATGTTCAAGTAAGACTCATAAAAGAAATTTGTATATTTAAAATAGACAAGCAATCCCAGATTTAGTATTAAGCTTAATATTAATACAGATTTTTTGGTGATGTCTTTTTTTGCTTTAAAAATCCAATCGGCTAATGAATAATCAACGATGGTAGATGTCAATAAAAGAATAAAATAGATACCACTTGATTTATAATAAAAATAAAGTGAAAATAGCGTAACGAAAGTAGCTTTTGCTCGATGGTGTTTATATAATAAAGTATAAACAGCCATGAATACTGTAAACAGTACTAAAAACAATCCAGAACTAAATATAAGCGGTTCATCTTTATGGTAGATGAATAATTCAGGGATTTTATTGTAGTCTATGTTTAACATGCTGATTATAACTCTTTAAAAAAGCAATTACAAAGAGATTTCCTTGTAATATATAGCCTTCTTTTGTGTAATGTACACCATCACGGCTCAAAAGTAGGTTTTTTTTCCAATTTATTGCACTGTTTTCCCCTCCAGTTATTTCAAATAAATCCCAATAAGGTAATTTGTTTTCAATGGCGTATTTTACGATTGTTTTAGAAACTAAAGTTAAATTATTGTTTTTTTTGAAGTTTTTGAATGAACAGGCAGGGGTAGTTAATATGATTTTTGTTTGCGCTGAAATAGATTTAATATTATTCACTAAGGTATCAATTTCTTTATAAAATGATAGTGTGTCGAAATCAGGACGAAACGATTCATTTGTACCAAGGCTAATGATAATAATATTCGGTTTTAATACAGGGATTTGTTGAATGAAATTAGTCTTTTTGTTATAATCGGTGTATTTCGCGCCATTAATTCCACAACTATGATATACAATTCCTGGCTGATTATTTTCTAAATTAAAGCCATAAATTGTCGCTTTCGATTGAGTTGAATCTACCTTTAAAAAGTTTATTTCAATTTCATTTGTAAGTTTATTTGAAGAAAATTCATAAGAAGAGGTCTGATTCCATGTGCTGCTTGAATCTTTTATCGAATAGTGGAATGAGGAGTCGGTATCGTAGATAATGCCAACTTTATTGAAGCTGTAATCTATGCTGTCAGTATTAAAAGATTTTAATTTTATTTTACCGATTGTATCCTTTGTTTGTATTGTTACCCCTGAAATACCTAAAGGTAATATAGGTTTCTTACTTATTATTAACTGTCTTTTCCAAATGTTATTCGATTTTATTTGATAGTTAAAAGATTCGTTTGTGTTTGCTAGTTTGAGAGGGGCGATTAATCCTCTACCTGCATTTCCAAAATTCCGTTGAAGTTTGGTTCGTATCGTGTGTGAAATATAATCTGCTTGTAGGTGTGAATCCCCAATGTGAAAAAATGTAATTTTTGAAGGTGATGTATTCATCTGATACAAGTCTTCAAAAAAAGGATTTAGTAAGTAAGCGTTAGAAAGAGTATCAGCGTCTAAATTTTCAAATCCAAAAATATTGGGTACTGTATAGAAGATAGTATCTTGGGCAGAAATGTTATTGTTTAGGGCTATGTTGTAGATTAGCGTTACGTAGATTATGATTTTTTTTGTCATAATATTTTTTGTATTCGTGTAGGAATGTTTTAGTAAATACTTCTGCTACTTTTTCACCACCTTTAAACGTTAGATGGGTAAAGTCTTTGTTTGCTAAAGCAGGACTGTTATTTACATATTTAATAATTGTATTTTTTCCGCCAATAGCACTAAACATATCCCAAAATGCAATACCTGCATTTTTAGCGATTTTGCGTTGTGCTTCAATCATAATTGGAATAGTTGGCATTGTTTGAATTTTACCATTAAATCTAGTTGCTCTATCAGAAACACTCAGAAGTAAAATACTTGCTTGAGGATAATATTTTTTAATTCGTTTAACAACGCGTGTCATAGAATTAATGTACCATGTAAGGTTTGTTGTGGTTGGACCTACTGCATTCAAACCGTATTGTAGAACTATTAACTTATAGTTTTGAAGTGAGTCAAATTCTCTGTGTTTTCGTTCTGTAATGTTGTTTAAATTGATACCGGAATTACTTTTCATTCCAAAGTTATCTAAAACTACCCCAGAGCTATCTTCGATACTTATGCCGTATAATTTTAAACTATTTGAAGCGGGGAAATTAAAAGATATTGAATTTGTTTTAATGTTTTTAAGATTGTGTGCTTCTATTTTATTTGATGGTACCGTTTGGAAGTAAGATTTCTGATTGTTTGCAGAAAAATTGACAGGTAACATTTGATTCGTTTCGTAAAAAACGCGAATATTATTAAATCTTTTTAATCGTGTAGATTTTCCAATTCCTGCATAATACAATATATTACCTGGTAATGGATAAAAACAATATCCACCAGCTGCAAAAGGGATTTTAGCTCTAGAATGATTAATGATATTAAAAGAAGAAAAGTTTACATGTTTGTGAATTACAGTTTGTCTAAATCCAGAAACTTCACTTGCAATTGGTACAAATCCAACGCCTCCACCGCCAAAACGATTTTGTAAGTTTTTGCGAACTTCAGAAGTTAAGATATCTCCCTCAATGAATGAATCTCCAAAAAAACCGATTCTAACTTTTGTTTTGTTCTCGTGTATTTCTTTTAGAGCTTCAAAAATCTTATTAAGCGCATCCTTATTTTTTGAGTAATCTTCGAAACACGTAATTCCAGATGGACAAGTGTCTACAAATTCTTTAACAATTGGAATAATTTTCTTAGTTTCTTGTTCGATAGGGTCTGATTCAATGTCACTTATCAGATAAATATTTTTGATTTTTATTCCGTAAAAATTAGTTTCTGGGATAAAATAGAAAACAGAGCATAATACAAATATGCTGAAAGTTAGTAAAAATGAATGTTTGACAGTGACCGTTTTCATAATTTTTTGGGTCGACAAAAATACTTTTTTTAAATTAAAATGAATAATTTGTTTCTAAATTTTAAATAGTGTTAATAACATTTGTTAATAAAAAAACATTGAGTTTTGATAACTATTAGGGGCAACCTTCAAATACTTTTTAAGTCTATGAAACTTAGGTTTATATTTGTAGTCTTAAAAATTTAATTAAAATGAGGAAAATTGTTTTAGGTTTGTTTGTGTCACTGATTACTTTGTTTTCAGCGGTACAGGCACAAAACAGGGTCAATAGATCTATTGGCACCAAAGCAACCAAACAGGGTGTTTACTCAGAAGTAAATCAAACAAGTACTTCTGTTGCAAATGCTTATGAAAATCCAAATGTGGAGTTGGTTTCAAGTCCATCTGCTTCTAAATCAAAAAAGCGTGGTGTTATTACAATTAAAGACACCTTGAAGTTTATTGATTACAAAAAGGCATATGGTTCTCCGTCAAACTACATGACGTCTTCGAATAATTTAGGTTATACGTTGATGAAATCGACTGCTCAATCACCATCGACTGGTTTTGATTATTTGTCTTTATTGCAGACATTTAACTCTAAAACTCAAGTTAAATTAAAAGGAGTTGGTGTTGTTTTAAGGTCTTTAAATAAACAAGCGGGATCTACAAAAGTGGATCTTAATTTATATGCTAAAAAATCAGCTGGGGGTCAATCGGAATATATTACTACTGTAACAAAAACGATTAATTACAACGCGGTAGCTAATAATGGTTACGGAGTAAATTACTTTATGTTCCCTTCAGATGTGATTGTTCCTGATACATTTACAGTTGAGATTGCACCAAATTCAGATAATGACTCTGTTCAGGTGTTAACAACTGGTAAATATGGTATTGATGGGGTTGCAACAGCTGCAATTTCAGGGACAACAATGACTGTTTCAGCATGGACTTCTGGAGGTTTTTATGTTGGACAAACAATTTCTGGTAATGGTGTAACTGCTGGTACTAGAATCACAGCGCAAACAGCAGCAAATACTTATACAGTAAGTGTATCTCAAACAGTTGCTTCTACTGCAATAACTGGTAAAACTTTAACATATGGTGGAGAGCAAAACGCATTGTTAAGTGTTTATAACGTTCCTACTTCAGGAAATCCTACAACAGATCGTTATGTTCTATTTTGGAATCAGGCTGCAAACGCACCTTACGAAACAGATGTATATACCTATCCGATTGTAGAATATGATTGGAATTCAACTCCTACTATTTCTAATAAATGTTTAGAAACAAGTAAAGATGTTACGGTTAATCTATCTAATGAAAACCTAATCAAGAATCCTCTTTTCAGTAGATTTGCTTTTAGCATGAAATACCAAGGTGTTACTAAAGCGAATAATATTTATTACTCTTCAGTAGCATATGCAACTGATAAAACTACAGAATTGGTAGATGAAGCAACTTCAGGATATAAAGTTTCTAAAACATATGCTTCTGATGCAACAAACGATACAATTCAAGTTACTGAATATTTAATCACGTACAACAAACTTCAAACAGCTTATTTGAATTCTACTAAAACGTTATTTTTAATAAGTAGTAAAATAGGTACTCAGGTTTCATCTACGGATGCTGATGCTGGTCAAGCAAATGGTTCAGCTGCTGTGGTTGCATCAGGAGGTTTTTCTCCTTATACATACTCTTGGACTAATTCTCAAGCAACAACTGCATCAATAAATGTTGGTAAGGGGACTTACACAGCTACTGTTACAGATGCAAATGGTTGTAACGCGGTTTCAAGTGCAGCAACAGTAAATGAAAAGATTGTTTTAAGTTCAGCTAAGGATTTATTGACTTTTTCGATTAACAGTGTGCCTGCAACAATTAATGGCACTTCGGTTTCATTGACTTTACCTGCAGGAACGAATGTTACGAACTTAGTTGCTACTTTCACTAATTCAGCTAAATCAACAGTTAAAGTTGGAGCGAATAATCAAACAAGTGGTCAAACATCAAATGATTTTACAAATCCAGTACAATATACAGTAGTAGCAGAAGATGGTTCTACTCAAGTTTATACTGTAACAGTGACCGTACAACAAGCACCAAAAAGCACAGCTTGTGATATTACTTCTTTCTCAATTACAAATCCTGCTTTGACGGGTTCAATCAATGGAACAAACATTACTTTGTCTGCTCCAGCTGGAACAAACGTGACAAGCTTAATTGCTCAGTTTGCGGTTTCTGCAGGTGCAACAGTAAAAGTGGGTAACACAACTCAAGTTTCTGGTCAAACGACAAACAACTTTACGAATGCAGTTCAGTTTGTTGTAACCGCTGAAGACGGAACAACAACTAAAACATATACTGTAACAGTAAATGTTCAACAGGTGGTAAAAAGTACAGCATGCGATATTACTGCATTTAGTTTTGCTAATCCTTTAGCATCTGGTGTTATTTCAGGTACTAATATTTCAGTGACTGTTCCTGCTGGTACAAACGTATCTGCATTAATTGCTACTTTCACAAACT
>JBILUY010000279.1:0-2927 GCA_044370735.1 Crocinitomicaceae bacterium
AAAGATACGTTTTTAGCAAAATGGAAAGCAGAACGTGACGTGATAGATACGATACAAAAATCAAAAGAAGACATTGAAAATCTAAAAATTGAAGCTGATAACGCAGAACGTTCTGGAGATTATGGTAAGGTTGCAGAAATTCGCTATGGTAAAATAAAAGAAGCAGAAAATCAACTTGAAATCAATAAAGCCAAACTTGCTGAAATTCAAGCAAATTCTAAAATGATAAAAGAAGAGGTTTCGATTGAAGAAATTGCGGAAGTTGTATCAAAATGGACTGGTATCCCTGTTTCTAAAATGGTTGAATCTGAACGTTCTAAATTATTACGATTAGAAGATGAATTGAACAAACGCGTTGTTGGTCAACATGAAGCAATTGAAGCATTATCAGATGCTGTACGACGCTCAAGAGCTGGATTACAAGATGCTAAAAGACCAATAGGATCATTTATTTTCTTAGGTACAACAGGTGTTGGAAAAACAGAACTTGCAAAAGCATTAGCAGAATTCCTATTCAACGATGAAAATGCGATGACACGTATCGATATGAGTGAATACCAAGAGAAACATGCTGTTAGTAGATTGGTTGGAGCGCCTCCGGGATATGTTGGATATGATGAAGGAGGACAATTAACGGAAGCTGTTAGAAGAAAACCTTATTCTATCATCTTATTAGATGAAATTGAAAAAGCACATCCAGATGTTTTCAATATATTACTGCAAGTATTAGATGATGGTCGATTAACTGATAATAAAGGTCGTGTGGTAAACTTTAAAAATACGATTATCATAATGACTTCTAATTTGGGTTCACACTTAATACAAGAAACATTTGAGGGTAAAAAAGAAGTGGAATTAGAAGCTGCTGGAGAAAAAGCAAAATTACTTGTCACTGAATTATTAAAACAAACAATTAGGCCAGAGTTTTTAAACCGTATCGATGAAACAATTATGTTTACACCACTTACGAAAAAAGATGTGAAACAAATTGTTCAAATTCAATTCAATAACCTTAAAGAAATGTTACTTGAAAAAGACATTAAATTGGTTGTAACAGAAGAAGCATTTAATCACATTGCTGAGGTAGGATTTGATCCTCAATTCGGAGCAAGACCTGTAAAACGTGTTATTCAAAAGCAGGTTTTAAATGAACTTTCTAAAGCGATTTTAGGTGGGACTATTGACACAGAACTACCAGTAGTAATGGATGTATTCGATCACAAAATCGTATTTAGAAAACCAATTCATGAAAAAGAAGAAATCGTTTAAAAAGTAAACTCTACAAAAAAGGGTGACAAAATATAATTGTCACCCTTTTGTATTTAATACGATTAAGAAAAAGCTACACAATTTCTTTTTTACTAATCACAAAATCTCTATGAGAACCTTCAAAAATTCTGAATTTTCTAAATGAACATTCTAAGTCACCATTAAATAACTTTATTTTTTTATCCGGTTTTAACCCTACATTTTTAAGTGCTTCTTCATTGGATGAAATCACCCAACAATCAAACCCTTTCATTTCTTTTTTGAACCAATCCCCTAGTTGACCATACATTTCCTCTACTCTATCTCCAATTCGTTCTCCATAAGGAGGATTCGAAATCAAAACTCCTCCTTTTTCTGGTTGAGTTAATTCATCAAAAGCAGCAGTTTTAAAGGTAATTAATTTTAAAATAGGTAATCCTCTTAAATTTCTTCTAGCTTTCACAATCATTTCTGGATCTTTATCGGATCCAATAATTTCAAAATCTAATTCAGTACAACGTTTATTTGCAGCCCCGTAAATTTCATCCCATAAATTAGCATCAAAGTTTTTGAAATTTTTGAATGCATAATGTTGTCTTTCTATGTTTGATGGTATTCCAGACGCTAAAAATGCTGCTTCAATCAAGAGTGTTCCAGAACCACAAAAAGGATCAACAAACGTAGATTTAAGATCCCACCCAGAAAGACGAATCATTCCAGCCGCTAATACTTCATTTAAAGGAGCATCTCCAGTTTCAGTACGATATCCACGTTGAAAAAGTGGAACACCGCTTGTATTTAAAGAAATAGTGACAAAATTCTCTTTAATATACAAATCAAAAGCTACTTGAGGTGCTTTAGTATTCACATCTGGCCGAGTATTTTCTTCATTTTTAAATGTATCAACAATAGCATCTTTTACTAATAAAAAAGGATATTGAGAATGAGAAAAAATTCGAGAATGAACAGATCCACGAATTGCAAAAGATTTAGAAGCATCAAAAAGTGAATTCCACTTAATCTTCATACATTCCTTATACAAATCTTTTTCTTCGTTAATTCTAAATTTCTTTAGTTCAACCAAGACATTTATCGCACAGCGAAGGTGTAAATTCAAAAAATATACATCTTTCCATGTCCCTTCTAACTGTACAGCACGATTTTGAATTTCAACTTGTTTATATCCTAATTCTGCTAATTCCTCTTTTAACACATTTTCAAGACCAAAAAACGTCTTCAATGTGATTTTAAATTTTTCCATGTATAATTGATTTCAATTCAAAGATACAACAAAGGATTTAATCCTATAATTTTACTTATATTCGTTTGTCAAAAAAATAGAATTAAAACAACTTGAAATCGATTATTCTCATATTGATTATTTGTATTAGTTATCAAACTTTTGCACAAAAAGTGGGGGTTGTTTTAAGCGGTGGTGGAGCAATGGGGTTTGCCCATATTGGGGTATTAAAAGCATTAGAAGAACACCAAATACCTATTGATTATATTACAGGTGCATCATCAGGAGCATTAGTTGGTGCGATGTATGCAGCAGGCTATAGTCCAAAAGACATTGAAGCATATGTTAAAAGTGATCGCTTTAAAATAATTGCAGATGGAACAATCGAAAGTCACAATCAATTTTTATTCTTTAATGAAGATAATGACGCAGATATTAT
>JBILUY010000221.1:0-4171 GCA_044370735.1 Crocinitomicaceae bacterium
CACTTTTTCTGAGTTGAGAAGATGAATTTGAGTTGAGAAGATTGATTGAAGTTCCGATACCAAAAAGAAATGTGTATCTCGATAAAGTAGGATGGTAGTAAAATTCAGCTTGAGGTTTAATGATGTGTTGTTGTTTGCTAATAAGATAGTAGGTGTTTAAAGATTTTAATTGTAAGGAATAAATAACATGGTTTTGTATTGCGGTTCTAAATGTGATACTTGTTTGTGGTTGTTTAAATTTATCAGTTCCTAAATCAATATTGATACAGTTTCTTGTCTGCGTATTGTGCATCTGTGATAGCGCTGTTTGAGTAATCAGCCAACATAGTAAGAGGCCTATTTTTGTTTTCATGGTAGTAACGCTTGTAGTGGTTTGACATATCTTATAGTGCTTTTAGTAAATATACGTAAATTTTAGATATTGTCAAAAAGACGTATATTTTTTATTTTACTTTTTTAGAAATGAATTAATGAAATAATATACTATTTTGAAAAAGATTACGTTATCAATTTAGAAGAGAATATGAATTAATTTTTTAACTATGAAAACCTTAATATTTTCGTTGTGTTTTTTAAGCTTGACAATCGGTGGTTGCAACGATATTACTTCTCATAAAGAGAAAGAATCGTTTCAGAGTGGTGTACTAAAAGTTCAAAATGAATTTGCACCATCTGAAGAGTCATGGGGGAATTCTGAAGAACAAAAAGTAGTAGCTAATCCTCCACCGCCACCACCAAAACCTCCAAAGATGAGGTCAAATATAAATGAAAGCCAATCGACAAAAGAGGTGAAACTGATTAAAGATGGTCAGATTTATATTCAATGTAAAAACTTATATACAACTAAAAAAAATATAGATGATTTAATTAAAGTAAACAAAGGATATTATTCCAATGAAAGATTAAGTAAAACTGATTATGAGGTCGTTTATGATCTTGAATTAAGAATTCCAGCTTCTCGTTTTGAAAAAGTAATTTCCAGATTAGAAAAGGGAAAAGATGAAATAACAGAGAAAAACATAAATTCTCGTGATGTAACTGAAGAATATTATGATTTAGAAACTCGCTTGGAAAATAAAAATGCATATTTAAAGAGATATCGAGAATTATTAGGTAGAGCCAATTCAATGTCTGAAGTATTAGCGATTGAAGAAAATATAAGAACACTAGAAGAAGAAATAGAAAGTAGTGTTGGACATTTGAATTATTTGAAAAATCAAGTAGAGTATAGTACTTTACTAATCAATTTAGCTACAGAAATTGAAAAATCAACAAGCGATGATACTCCCTCTTTTTTAAGCAAAACCGGAAATGCATTAACAAAAGGAATTGATTTAATAATGGACTTTATCGTATGGATCATTTCAATTTGGCCAGTTGATATAATTGTCATTCTGTTGGTGATCTGGATTATTCGTAAAAGAAAAAATAAAATCAAGAAAAATAATTTGTAATCTGAAATCTTCAATCTTTCAATTTCTAATCTGTAATTTTACAACAAAAACGAGATGATTCTAATTATAGACTGTGGTAGTCAGAAAACACCCTTCATAGAAGAGGCGGTTGATTTACAAATGGATTATCAAACAGTAGGGTTGGCTGAAGTAACTATAGAACATACTAATGGAAAGTTAGGAGTGATTATTTCTGGTGCGCCAATCTTAATTACAGAAATTGATTATTCAAATTACCTAGAAAAATTAGCTTTTTTAAAAGAAATTACAATACCTGTATTAGGGATTTGCTTTGGTCATCAAATGATTGGGCTTTTACATGGTGCTTTACCATCAAGGCAGAAAGAAGATAGAGATTGGCAAGTGATTGAAACGCTAGAAGAACATCCATTATTCGATAAAATGCCAACGGAAGTTGAAATGATGGAAGATCATTGCGAATGTATCTCATTACCAAAAGATTTTGTATTGCTGGGTGTTTCAGATGCTTGTGTAAATGAAGCGATGTATCACAAGGAAAAACCACTTTTTGGCGTGCAATTTCATCCTGAGGTTTCTGGAAATCAAGGGACTTTACTTATTGAAAACTTTGTTAATATTTGTATGCAACACCAAGATAACCTTTCTGTTTAAATAACGAACTTAGTAGCATGTTATTAAATAGAATTTGGATAGGAATGTTTTTGATTGCCTTAATTATGGGGCTTTCAAAATTAATTTTTTGGCACGATTTAACCATTTTTGAGCAAATAGTTACAAGTATTTCAGATGCGTCTAAATCTGGTTTTGAAATATCACTTTATTTAACTGGTACATTGTGTTTTTGGTTAGGGATTATGAAAGTAGGTGAAGAAGGTGGTTCAATTCGTATCATGACACGAATGGTATCTCCCTTATTTTCTAAATTATTTCCTGAAGTTCCTAAAGATCATCCTGCAATTGGCTCCATGATGATGAACATTTCGGCGAATATGCTTGGTTTGGATAATGCAGCAACACCAGCAGGATTAAAAGCTATGAACCAATTACAAGAGTTAAATAAAACACCGGATACTGCGACAAACGCTCAAATCATGTTCTTGGTTTTAAATGCTTCAGGTCTTACGATTATTCCTGTGAGTATTTTGGCGGCAAGAACTGCTGCGCATTCAGTATCTCCAACAGATGTTTTTCTACCTATTTTGATTTCTACCTATTTTGCCACCTTAGGCGGCTTGATTTATTTAGCTATTAAACAACGTATTAATTTATTTGATAAAACAATCTTTGCATACATTGGTACAATAACAACATTCATAGTTGGTTTGTTAGTTCTTTTAAAATACAATAAAGATTTGATCAAGCCAGTTTCTCAAGTGGGCAGTAATTTGTTTTTGTTTTTGGTCATTATCTTTTTTATTGTTTTAGCAATGAGAAAGAAAGTTAATATTTACGATAGCTTTATAGAAGGAGCTAAAGATGGATTTGGGATAGCAATTAAAATTATTCCTTTTCTAATTGCTATGTTAGCGGCGATTGCTGTTTTCAGAACTTGTGGTGCATTAGATGCTGTAACTGATGCTATAAGATATGGTTTGATAGCTATCGGTGTTAAATCTACAGAATTTGTAGAAGCTTTACCAGTGGCTTTTATGAAGCCTTTTTCGGGGAGTGGTGCTAGAGGTGCAATGATTGATTTATGGAAAACACATAATGTTGATTCTTTTGTAGGTAAATTGGCAGCTACTTTTCAAGGAAGCACAGAGACAACGTTTTATGTTTTAGCAGTATATTTTGGCTCTGTAGGAGTGAAAAATTCTAGATACGCTGCAATGGGTGGAATTGTAGCTGATTTAGTTGGTTTTACAGCTGCTATTTTAGTATCATATTTGTTTTATGCCATTTAGTTTTTTTAAGAAATTATTTCGTTCAGAAAGCGAAGCTATGGGGAAACCAAAAGCTCCGGTGAAAGTTGGTATGAAGTCATTGGATTATCCTCCGAAGATTTTAGTTGCTTGGGCAAAAGCAGTGGAAGGAAATAAAGAGTTTCTTGACTTCTTAAAGTTTAATGGGTACGAAGAGTTAAATACTGCATGTGCTGCCATTAAATTGAATGATAAAGCTCGAACTTGGTTAATGGAAAACGGTTATCCGCATTTATTAGCCTTTATTCAAGCTGCAGAATCGAATAAAAAAGCGCTTCATTGGTTGGAAACAAATGGTTTTTCCTTGTTAGCTAAAATGGCTCGTGCAATTGATGCCGAACGAGAAGCACTTGATTGGTTACAAAAAACACAACCAGTAGATATTGTTGTGCTCACACTTGCAATTAAAAAAGTGAAAGACGATATCGAAGATTATAATAATGATGTACACGTGTATAAATAATGATTAATGGTGAATGTTTAATGATTAATGAAATTACTTTTGCCTAATGCCTAATGCCTAATGCCTAATGCCTAATTATATGAAACTAAACGCTCACTTTTACTTATTAAACGACGATTTTTCTCCAGAATATGCAGAGGCGAATTTCAATGGTCAAGAATCAGAAAATAATCCCTTATACGAATGGGAAGACGAATTAGATGTCAACGATGTTAAAAACATTGAAATCATCCGCAAGGGAGATTATCCATTACGAGGAGAATTTGAATCGGGTCCTTTTGAGTTTAATTTACCTAACATGTTTTTGGTGGTGTTGGAATTAGAAAATGGACAACAGGGTGCCTTTGCAG
>JBILUY010000052.1:0-14575 GCA_044370735.1 Crocinitomicaceae bacterium
CCCCCCTGCCCCCCTCCGAAGGGGGAAACGATAGGACGTCAACTAAATTCAGTCAAAAATTAATATTTGTGAGTGGATTTAAATCTTCCCCCTTTTAGAGGAAGAAACGAAAGGGCATCAATTAAATCTAGTTTAAAATTGAAATCTGTGAGAGGATTTAATCTTCCCCATTTGGAGGGGGATTGAGGGGGAGAATAATTCCATGACTTACGCTACTTTATTCCTTTCGGTTTTTCAATGAGTTGTTTATCCGTTTCAAGGCGGTTTTTCTCTAATTCGTGTTCCGTTTTCTCTTTTTGAAATTTAGAAAGCATACCAAATGAATACGAAACCGATAACCAAAAACTACGAGTATCTTGTTTAGAAATAGCGGTGTAATTCAATCGTTCAGACTGTGCTAAAAAATTGTTTTGATTGGTGTTAAACAAATCATTTATAGTGAATGAAACATTGAAAGCCTCATTCATCATTGATTTTGATAGTGTGATTTCTGAATAATGAATAGGTTTATTTATTTGATACACCGTTTGATTTCCTTTGCCTGTATAGAAATAACTGATAAATATTTTTATTTGTTTTGGTATTACTATTTGAGAATAGGCTCCAATTGACCAAAGAGGTTTTAGGGTTCCTGGGTAATTATCTATGCTTGTTTTAGTATACGAATTTGTTAGATATAAATAACTGATATCATTCGGACTAACGTCTTTAAGAAAATAATTAAACCCTTCTGTAAACATTCCGAAAGGAATAGGAATAGTAAAATTATAGGTTAAAGTATTGACATTGTTATACACTTGATAGGATTTGATCGTTGAAAATGAACTATCGTTCGCACTAAAAACCGGTAAATTCATTTGGGAAGAATGATTGTAAACCGTTTTAAACGTTAAATATTCAAAGGCACTTGCTTTAAATTCATAAATATCAGCAACATTTGGTGTTAGATTTGGATTACCAATGTTGGTAGTATATTTATCAAAGTTTTCTGCATTATTTGGATTTAAATTTGAAAAAACAGGAACAGAAATTGCTCGTCGATACGAACCAGTGACATACATTATTCCTATTGGGCGATATTGTAGCTTTATGTTTGGGTAAAAAATATTGTATTGATTTTTAAGCGTATAATTGATTGTTGATATGCTTCTGTTTTGTTGATACATTTCATATCTCAATCCTGTTTGGACAAAAAATCGCTTTCTTTTGTATTTAAAATCTACATAATTTGCGAATGTATTTTCATCATAATCAAAGGGTAGTTTATATGTATAGACAGGGTTTTCAAAAATGGAAGAGGAAAGATTATTTAGGTTGTATTTACCTATTGAATTTACTTTTGATTGAAAGTACTTACTGCCTATTTTTAAAGAGTATTTCTTATTCACAGAAGGTAAAAACAAATCATATTTTATCGATTGAAAATCAGCATTTCGGTTATTGTCAGCAATACTATATGAAGTTGAATTATTCTCATTTTGACTAATTAATACCTTATTCTCAAAAACGGAAAACGTTTTTTGAGCCATAATCTCAATTGTTTTTCCCAAGGTATCCAAATTGACTTTGTACAATGCACTAAAATCTTGATTGAATGAATTGGATTTAACAGAAGATATATTCGTATAATTTGTAGTGTAATCAATTTGATTTTCAGTATTTATGTCTGATTTTGTACTTATATTATTCAATGAATAATTAACACTTAATAAAGACTTTTTAAATTTTAGAGAAATTCCCGGTCGAATAAAAAATGAACTTGATTTATTGAGATTAAAACTTGAATAATCAGTAGTTTTCATCGGTAAAAAGGAAAGAAATTCACGTTGTTGTGTGATTTTTTCACTGCTGGTATTATCACTCATCCCCGTTTGCAATTGCCAAGTCAATTTATTCTTTTTCCCATTTAAAACAAGTGATGGCGTGAATTTATTATAGGAACTACGACCATAATCAACATTAACAGAACCTGAAAACCATCGAAACGTTTTTGAGTGCGTGATGATATTTAACACACCCCCAGTTAAATTGGCATCATACGAGGCACCCGGAGAAGTCACAACCTCAATGCGATTTGCAATCTTTGCCGGCATACTTTTTAAAAAAGAAACTAAATCTCTTCCGGTCAACATACACGGCATACCATCAAATTGTACGGATAAACTCACCGAACCTGCTGAAATTTGTCCATCTTGGTTAACAATAACATTTGGTAATTTCGTGATAGCATTGTAAAGACTTTCGTTTGAAAATAAAGGGTTGTCTGCAATTTGTATTGTTGTTTTTTCTGGGTCTTCGGTTATATAATTTCGGCTAACTCCTGTGATCGTTATTTCTTTCAAGTTTTTAACTTGCTCTTTACGAACAAGTAAAATCGTTCCTAAATCGATGGTATCTTTTGTTTGAGAACTAATTTGAAAATCAACATATTCATTCTTAAAGTCATTCACAACTATCTTTAATTGATACACCCCTATCGTTTTGGGTATTTCCATTTTTACTTTACAATCTGTTACCGAAACACTATCAAGAACCTGTTTATCTTTCAGTACATAAATCCTGTTTTTGGTCGTGCTAAAATCACAATTTCCTTTGTCTAATTGAAATTGAATAATACTGTTCTGTGAATATAAGTTGCTATATGATAGAACAATAAGAATAAATAAGAGTATCGTTTTTTTCAAATTAAAAGCATTTCGTTTTTATAAATACGTTGAAATGAAAGATTTATTGTTTTAAACCTTGTCCTCCCCCCTCTTGAGGAGAAAACGATAGGGCGTCAACTAAATTCATTCAAAAATTAATACTTGTGAGTGGATTAAAACTTCCCCCTTTGGAGGGGGACACAGGGGGAGGATAATTTCTTTACCCTCTAATCCTTATACTCGTTGCGTTCTAAACGGTCTTTGATTTCTTGTAAATGTTTTTGTTTACGAGTATCACGTGTTTCGATGGCTGTTTTCGTAAAATACTTGTGATTAGTTAAGAAAGAAACTTGGATTTCATCCCATTTGCGGTCAGAATTGATTTTACCAAATTCACGTAATTCTACACGTAATTTATCAGCGATTTCGTGGAAATCATCACGACCTAAATAATCTAAATCGGCATCACACATTATTTCTTCCAAATGATTTTTTGGTTTGTGTGGTATTTCCGTTACGTAAATCAATTCTTTGATGATTTGTATGTGTTCTTGTGAATATCCGTAATTCGGTAATATTTCGGCTGCTAAACGCGCTCCTATCGCCTCATTGTTATCATAACTTTCGATGAAACCAGCATCGTGATACGTTGCCGCCGATTTCAATAAGAATAATCCTTCATCGGTAACTCCTTCCAATAATGCCAAACGTTCTACCGATTTCACCACATCTTTGGTGTGTGTGATACTATGGTAATGTAATTTTGGTGATAATTGTTCATCTAACACTTTCATTATGTGCTTTTCAGCCTTATAATAATTGATGGTAGAATATTGGTGAAGGTTTAAAATTTGGTGGAAACGTTCGTTTGGATAAATTCCTTTTCCATCGATAGACAACTCTGGTTTAATACCATCAACAGTGTACATATCAACCAAACCAGAACTTTTCGTTTTCGCTTTTCCACGGAAAGTACAGTTAAAATAAGGTTCAATGTATTTAAACGTTTGTCCTGAAATCGTTACTTTTCCTGGTTCACCCAACATTTCCATACGTTGAGCTTGGTTTACCGTAGAACCCCAAATATCGTAAGCCAATTTTTCTGTTCCGATTACTCCGGCTGTAACCTCACCCGTGTTAATCCCTAAACGTAAATTCCAAACGATTTTCCCTTGGGCAATGGCTTCGTTTCTCATATGCTGCATTGCTTCTTGAATTTGAAGTGCAGCCAAACACGCATCAATCGGGTTGGTTTTATTACGCACAGGAACCCCTCCGGCACACATATATGCATCCCCGATAGTTTTGATTTTTTCAAGGTTATTTCGTACAATGATTTCGTCGAATTTTCTAAAATAAACATCTAATTCGTTTACTAATTCCGATGGTTTCATAGTTTCTGAAATCTTCGTAAATCCAACAAAGTCAGTAAATAAAACCGACACACGACTGTAAGCACGCGCAGTAGCACGACCTGTTTCCTTGATTTCTTCCGATACCGAAACTGGAAGTATGTTTTTTAAGAGTTTTTCCGTTTTTTCTTTCTCAATTTCAAGTAACATTTTTTGCTCTTCCACGTGATTTTTCTTCTCCTCAATCAAGTATTTTTGTTTCTCGATTTTGATATTTTGTTCTCGAATTTCACGCGTACGTTCAGCAATTTTCAACTCTAATTTTACCTGTTGTTTGCGCTCATATTCGATTTTTTTACGGAAATAGAACCACGTTAAAAAGGCAATGACAACCGCTATTGAAATCCAGAACCAAACTGTTTTCCAATAAGGCGTTTCTACTGTAATCGCCAATTTTGCAGGATTTTCACTCCACGTTCCATTACCTAAACGCGCATACACTTTTAACACGTATTCACCCGGTTGGATGGAATTTAAGTGGATTTGGTTTGTGTTTCCTAATAATACCTCTCCATCTTCTGAACCTTCCAAAATGTATTTGTATGTAATCAAATTCGGATTACTCATTTCGGTAGCCATAAATTTCAGCGTGATACTGCGTTTTTTGTACGATAAATGAATGTGTTTTGTATAGGAAATAGATTTGGATAACAATCCTTTGCTTTCCGATGGTTTCAACCAATTATCGTCTAATTTGATTTTCGTAAACGATACATTTACCTTTTTATCGTTGATGCTCAAATTACGTGGATCAAAATAGTTGTAACCACTAATACCTCCAAAATAAAAATACCCGTTTTTCGATTTGAAATAAGCACCTTGGTTAAACTCATTTGACATTAAACCATCTTGTTCTGTAAAATTCAATATTTCATCATTTTGAAATGACAACATCGTTAAGCCTTTGTTTGTACTTAACCATAAATTTTTGTCTTTTTCATCTGCAAGAACGGCGTAAATTGTATTGTTCGGTAACCCGTTTTTCTTGTTGTATAATACCCCCGATTTCGTTTCTAAATTCCATTTAATCAACCCTGAACCCATCGTTCCTAACCACAAAGTATTCGCATCTTGTTGGTAAATCGTTGCGATGTATTCTTTCGATAATTGAGAAATTTTATGATTGTATTTGTAGGGATGAATTTCAAGTTTATCCTCTTTTTCAATCAATTGATATAAACCACCTGTTCCTGTTGTGAACCAAATTTTATCTTGTTTATCCTTGAAAATTACTTTCGCAACGCCACCACCGATCGTTCTTTTTGGGTTTTTATCATCGTGTTCAAACGCTTGAAATTTCCCTGTATTTTTATCAAATAACAACACCCCTGCTTTGGTAGCCAAGAAAAATTTATTGTTTTTCCAACGTGTAATCGAATATACCCTTTCGAAATTCGATGGATTTGAAATTCCTTTGTATTCTACTTTATTAAACGAATACGTGTTTTCTCCGGTAATTGACAACGAATACAACCCATCACCTGTTCCAACATAAATAAAATCAGGACTAAATGCGTACATACACAAAATACTGAAATTGTTGGATTTTTTGGCGGTATTGATTTTTTTGAAAAATTGAGCAAACACCCCACGACGAGTATCGTAGCGAGAAACACAGTTGTCCGAACCAACAAATAAATACCTTCCAGAATTGTCTTCTGCAAAACTCCAAATACTGGAAGATGGTAATCCTTTAGTTAAGTCTTCGCTTTGTCCAACTCCTAAAAACCCTTGATTTAATGGGTCAAAACTGGATAATCCACGTTCTGTTCCTACCCAAAACGTTCCATTTTTATCACGCATCAAAACGTTTGTAGCGTTATATACTAATGCGTGTTTTTGGAAAATATCTTGTGTTGACTGACTTATTAACGTTTTTCTTCCCTGTTGCTCGATAGTAAAAATACCGTTCGATTTTGTGGTAATAATGAATTTACTTTTGTCGATAATTAACGCATCGTGAACCTCTAACCAACCATAAGCATCATCTAATTTACGTAAGTACGAACGAACTTTTTTCGTCAATTTATTGAATAAGTACAACCCTTGATTTGAACAAATTAACCATTCATTTTGTGTAAAAGGCTTACAGTTATATGCACGAATGTATTTATCTTTTTTAGTTTGAATATCAATAGAATAAGTATGTTTTTTTGGAATGTGATACACAAACATTCCACGGTCTTCGGTACTGATTAATAACTCTTCTTTGGATAATAATTTTACAAATAAGACTTTCTCTGTTGGAAGTTTTATTTGTTTCTGTTTTTCTAGTTTTTGCTTTTTGATATCAAAATGATAAATCCCACTGGTAGGACTTGCAATCCATAAATTGCCTTTTTTATCTTCCTCTATGGAACGGATTTGCAATACATTATCCGTTGAAAATAAGTACGTTTTAAAATTTTCTGTTTCAGGATTATAACTTGTTAAACCATTCGATGTTCCAAACCAAACAATTCCATTCGAAGCCTTGATAGAACAAATAATATCACCATTTTCTATGCCTTTGGTGTTATCCGGAGTAAACGTTTCGAAAGTTTGACCATCAAAACGGTTCAATCCATCTTGCGTACCCACCCAAATAGTTCCTGTGTTATCCTGCACTAACGTACTTACGTTACTTTGCGATAAACCATCACTAATTGTATAATTTCTAAAACGATACGAGTTTTGTGCCTGAATAGCAAAAGACAAAAACAAAAGAACAAAAAACAGTTTCAAACGCATATACCCTAATTTACGCTCGAAAATTAGATATAATCTCTGTTAAGAATTCATCCGCTTGATTTTGTTATAAATAATGAAATGTTAATTTGAAAAATTACTCAATTGTTAATTTGAGTTTTTTACCCAATCCTGCTTCGATAATTCGGATAAACGTTTTAATCTCAATATCCTGTTTATCGTTTTCAATTTTGGTAATATATGTTCGAGTAGTTCCCGCTCTTTGTGCTACCTCCTCTTGGGTTAATTTGGCTTCTAAACGCCAATTTTTAAACATTTTACCTAATGAAAATGTTCTTTTATCATCCATTACACTTAACGAATAAAGTACGTCTGCACCAACGTCAAACGGAACTTGAATTTTTTCTCCATTTTTACCCGAAATAAATAGCGGTACATTATACCAAACCAATGTATTATTTTCTAAAATAACCTTATCGAATTCTTTTGGTTGTATGAGAAGATATTCAGGGTCTGTTGTAGTTAATTCCCACGATGAAAAAATCTGTTTAAAATCTAATATTCTATTTTCTCCATTATTAAATAATACAGAAATTGTCAATGATTTTTTATTGATTTCATTGATTTTTAAAATTTTTGGTAGATTTCTAAATTTCTTTTTCATTCCTTCGGTTTTAATTTAGGATTTAACTCATAAAAGTTTTTCAAAGCAAGATTTTTATTTTCAGAGATTTCCAACCATTTTTTTATGATTACTAATTTTTTATTTGGAAATTTTCCTTCTTCTATTTCACTAGTATTAAGGTTGATTAATATTTCATATTCTCCATATTTAGCGTGAATGTGTGGTGGTAAATGTTCTCTACTATAAACTTCTATTTTTATCCCTTCAATTAAATCAATTACTGGTGCCATTTATTTCGTATTACAAATGTACCTAATTAGGTACTAAATTCAAATTATTCTCTATTTAAGTTAGTGAAATAATTCATTTAAGTAAACGATAAAAACAAAAAAAGGGCATCACGATTTCTCGGATACCCTTAAATTTTGGCGATTTTGAAATTTATTTCGCTGTTTCTTTTGTATCAGTATTTGCAGGAATAAATTTCTCTAAATCTCTATCAAAAATATAGATACCACCTGCATCACCACCGATTAATTTCAATTTATCCAACAACGTTCTTGCCAATGCTTCTTCTTCTAATTGTTCAGAAACATACCATTGAACGAAATTGTGTGTGGTATAATCTTTTTCTTGTAAACAAATATCAACCAAGTTATTAATGCTATCTGTAACCATTAATTCGTGGTGCAATAATTGTTCAAAAACATTCAAGATTGTATTGAATTCCATTGGTGGTTGTGCCACTGCTGGAACTACTGCTTTTCCACCACGTTCGTTGATAAATTTCATCAACTTTAACATATGAAAACGCTCTTCGTCTGAATGTCTATATAAAAATTGTGCTGTACCATTTAACCCTTGGTTTTCAGCCCAAGAAGCCATAGCCAAATAAAACTGTGAAGAAAAACTCTCTTTTTCTACTTGTTCGTTTAATGCTGATTCTACACGTGTATTCATCTTCGGTATTTTTTACCAAAGTTAAACAATGAAAGCATTCAAAAAGTTTAAAAGCAGAAATATATATTCGTTTTAAATAAAAGAATTTCGTACGACAATTTTCCAAAGGTTCAATTACGTGGTGTTCGTGTTTGGAAAAGTTCGAAGAGTGAAGAAAAACCTCTGTTATAAAGAGTAATTAACAACGTATTGAATGTAACCTATCTGTAATTCTGATTTCTCTCTTTAAATAAATCGTAAATTAGCGAATATATCGAAAACCTATGTCTAAAAGAAAACCTTCAAAATTTCAACGAAATAAAAACAAATCCACACAAAAAGATAGTTTATCACACATTGTTCGTAAGATTTTTGACCAACCAGATTTAACAGAAATAACTCATAAAGAGGTTTGTACATTAATGAATGTGCGTGAAAATGAATTGAGAAGACAAGTGTATGAAATTCTGAATACAATGGCCCGTAATGGGATTATCTTCGAAAAATCGCACGGAGTTTTTACACGTAATAGAACGTTAGAAACAATTGAAGGAGAAATTCAAATTACGGCAAAAGGTGCTGCATTCTTACTTACTGGTAAAAAAGAAACCGATATTTTCATTGCTCCACACAATACAAATAAAGCCTTAAACGGCGATTTTGTGAAAGTGGCTATTACCAAACAAGGAAAAGGAAGACGTGAGGGAATTGTTACAGAAATTGTACAACGTGAACGCACACAGTTTGTTGGTTCTATCGAAATGCACGATAAATTCGGATTTTTAATCCCTGATAATCACAAATCAGGGGTGAAAATTTACATTCCGAAAGAAAAATTAAATGGCGCTAAAAACACAGATAAAGTCATCGCTAAAATTACCGTTTGGCCTAAATCTGCCGAGTTTCCATTTGGGGAAGTTCTTGAAATTCTGAATAAAAAGAGCCCAAATGACACGGAAATGATTAGCATTTTATTAGGGCAAGGAATTGAATATAAATTTCCACAAGAGGTAGTTGCTTCTGCGGAATTAGTAACAATGGAACTCGACCCAGAAGAAGTTAAAAAACGCCGTGATTTTAGAAATATTACCACATTTACCATCGACCCGATTGATGCGAAAGATTTTGATGATGCGCTTTCTATCCAAAAATTAGAAAATGGTAATTACGAAATCGGTGTGCACATTGCAGACGTTAGTCATTATGTCGTGGAAAATTCCGTAATGGATAAAGAAGCAAAACAACGTGGTAACTCAGTTTATTTAGTTGATAGAGTGGTTCCTATGTTGCCAGAACAACTTTCAAATTTTGCATGTTCTTTACGTCCTAACGAAGATAAATTCAGTTTTTCAGCCGTTTTTGAAATCGATGAAGCCGGGAAAATTTACAACGAATGGTTTGGTAAAACAGTCATTCACTCGGATAGAAGATTTTCCTACGAAGAAGCCCAAGAAATCATTGAAGGAAAAGACGGTGATTTTAAAGAAGAAATTCATTTATTAGATAAAATTGCAAAAATCTACCGCAAAGAACGCTTGAAAAAAGGAGCGTTAAATATTGAAAGTGAAGAGGTAAGATTTAAATTAAACGAAGAAGGAAATCCAACCGACGTTTATTCCAAAGTATCCAAAGATGCGCATAAGTTGATTGAAGAATTTATGTTACTTGCTAACAAACGTGTAGCAACATTTATTCACCAACGTGGATTAAAACGCGACCCTATTCCATTTGTGTACAGATGTCACGACAAACCAGATATTGCTAAAATTGAAGCATTTAAAATGTTTATCAATAAATTCGGTCACGAATTAAAAATGGATAGTATTGAAAATGTAGCGAAATCCATCAATAAATTATTCGAAGAAATTAAATCAGAAAACGAATATTCTATTGTTCAATCAATGGCAATCCGTTCGATGGCAAAAGCAAATTACGATACAGAAAACATTGGTCACTTTGGATTAGCATTTCAATATTATGCCCATTTCACCTCTCCTATTCGTCGTTATGCTGATTTATTAGTTCATCGTATTTTATTTGAAGAACTTACTTCTCAAAAACACCGATACGGAAGCGAGCTTTCAGATATTTGTAAACACATTTCTAAAATGGAACGCAAAGCCACAGAAGCAGAACGCGAATCCAATAAATATTTCCAAACCTTATTTATGAAAGACCATTTAGGGGAAGTATTTAACGGAACCGTTTCTGGAATTGCTGATTTTGGAATGTTTGTTCGTATAGATGATAACCATTGCGAAGGAATGATTGCATTGCAAGATATACCTGGCGACCGTTTTTACTACGACCAAGATAATTATTGCATTACGGGTTCACGTACCAAAAAGCAATACAATTTTGGTGATAAAGTACAGGTACAAGTTATTAAAGTAGAAACAGGGAAAAGACAAATTACACTAGAAATCGTGTAATTGCTAGATCATATTAATTCTACTGAACAATTCATCTTTGTATGAACCTCCGATAGGTAAAAGTTGATTTTCGCCCTCTAAACGCAAATTTGGAAGTTCTATGCTTTCTATTTTGTCCATTTGAACGATAAAAGAACGGTGAATTCGTACAAATTCTTTACTACCTAATTTACTTTCAATGTCTTTCATTGTCGTATGTAAGGTATATTTTTTACTTTGTAAATGAACAATTACATAATCTTTTAGTGCTTCCACATACAAAATGTGTTCTTTTTTCAATTTCACAAATTTGTTAGAAGTACGCACAAATACATCATTTGAATTAGCATCTCCTTGTTCAATGTAATTGGCTAGTACATCACGTTCTTTTTCAACCTCTAATTCTTTTGCGTGTTTGTAAATAGCTAGCTCAATATTAGTTTGTAAATCAACCGATTTAAAAGGTTTTAATATATAGCCATAACTCTCTGCTTTTTTGGCTTTTTCAATCGTTGCAACATCTGCATAAGCCGTAAGGAAAATCACTGGAATTCTATAATCACGACGAATAGCATCTGCAATATCAATCCCACTTTCTCCATTGCGCAGCATAATATCCATCAAAACGATATCAGGATCTTTTTCTGCTACTAATTGCAAACTTTCTTCCATTTCACTTGCAATTCCTATCACCTCATACCCTAACCTTTCCAAGTTATGTTGAATATCCTTTGCCACGATTAATTCATCCTCAACCACCAACACTTTGCAATTTGCCATATACTTATAATTATCTACTTATAAAAATAGGTTTTTTATATTAGTAAAAAAATAATATTGCTGTTTTTTATAAAATTTTAATATTTAATTATCATACTCATTTTCAAAATGTAAAGTACATCCTCCCCCTACGAAGGAGGAAACGAAAGAGCGTCAATTAAATCTAGTTTAAAAATTAAAATCTGTGTGAGAATTTAAATCTTCCCCCTTTGGAGGGGGATACAGGGGGAGGATAATCATAACCTACTAATTTTCAATACAAATTCCCCTATTCTACTTTAAGATAACCAAACTAATCCATCAAAGCAAATTTTCAAAATCTCCTTTTTATTTAATAAAGAATAAAAAAGAAATTTTAAAAAAATTTTATTCTTCTTTTTATTAAGGTTGTTAATATGTGTATAACCGAATAAATATAAATTAGGATTTATGACTTATGAATATAAAATGCTAGTTTATTCACAATTTAAATCTCTTTATCTTATTTATTTTTAAAATTTTAAAGGGTTATTCACAAGAATGTGTATAACTGTATGTTTTTAAAACTTTATCTGTGAATTACGCTGTTTTATGTTATTAACCTCGTGTGTTTTTTAACTAAAAATTACCAAAACTTTGCTTGTATATTTCGTTTATGTTTTGGCTTGTACAAATATTTTAAAATCACAAGTTTTAGTTTTTATTTTCTTTTAACACTTATCAACAGTAATTCACCTTTTTTATTGTATAAGTTCTTTTTTACAATCCTTTGTTTATCGCTGTTTACGAAATCTTCCTTTTTTCAAATGTGAATAAGTTGATAGATTTGTTTATATACTTTACCTTTGAAAAAAAACAACAATTATGCTAATTCCTATCGGTTGCGATCACGCAGGTTTTGAATTAAAAAACAAAATTATAAAACATTTAGAAAGTAAAGGATTTACTTTTGATGATAAAGGGTGTTATTCAGAAGACAGTATTGATTATGCTGATTTTGCACATCCAGTAGCATCCCAAGTGGAAAATAATCCTGGAACAAAAGGAATTTTATTGTGTGGTAGTGGTAATGGTATTAATATGACTGCTAACAAACACCAAGGAATTCGTAGTGCTTTATGTTGGACTGCTGAAATTGCGAAATTAGCACGTGAGCACAATGATGCAAACATCGTAACACTTCCTGCACGTTTTCTTTCTGATGAAGAAGCATTTGCTATTGTTGATATATTCTTTTCTACTGAATTTGAAGGCGGTAGACATCAAAAAAGAATTGAGAAAATACCGTGTATGTAATTATGATTTATGAGTTATGGATTATGAATTATGATTTAGTATTCATTCATAATACATAACTCATAATTTATAATTTACTCAAAAGGATACCCCTCAAATAAATTTGCTAATTTGTGCACTTGATATACACTTTTTGTGTAGGCATTAGATAACGCAACAATACACACTGTATCACCACGTAAGGTAGCATAACATCCTGTGTTTCCGTGCCACCAACCAGTATGAAAGAAATACGGTTTTTTCTCTGGAACTTCTACCATACGCATTCCTAAACCATAATTACGTGTTCCTGCTCTTTCATAGCTATATCCACGGTAAATTTCTTTGCGTGCTTTTTCAGATAGAAAGTCTTTGGAATAGGTTGCAATATCCATTTTAAGTATATCTCTTGCAGTGCTATACATATTTTTATCTCCATATACACCATCAAGAAAATCAACTGCTTGCATTACATAACGTGAATTATATGATGGAGAAACTTCATTTATTTTTTCAGGTTTATCCATTATAAAACTGTTTTCCATTTGTAATGGTTCGAAAATCAGTTCTTTCATAGCAACGGGAAATTTCTTTTCTGATGCTTTTTCAACGATTAATGCTAATAATGCATAGTTTGTGTTACAATAAGCAAAGTGAGTTCCGGCAGGATAGTTTAATGGAAATTTGTGTTTGTTTATCATTTTCAACACATCTTTATTTCTCATTATGAATTTTTTATTCCAAATTCCTTCTGAAAAATATCCATAATAAGGTATACCGCTACGATGATTTAGTAACATTCTTACGGTTACTCCTTTGTAGGGAATGGTTGGTAAATATTTACGAATATCATCTTCAAGGTTGATTTTACCTTTATCTACTAAACGCATTGTGGCTAATGCAGTGGCAACTTTACTGATAGATGCTAAATGTATTGGAGTGGATGCGTTTAATTTTTTGTTTTCCTCATAATTCAAAAAGCCATTTACTTTTTCGAATATGATTTTCCCATTTTTAGCGACCAAAAACATTCCATTAAAACGCTTTTTTCCAAGAATATCATTGTAAAATGGATAAATGTCTTGTTTTTTTTCTTTAATAAATGATTTTTCTACCTCGTTAAATTCAGGTGTATAATCTTCTTTTTTAGTCTGTTGTTTTGATTTTCCTTCTGCTTTTTTTGTCGTACACCCTGATAATATGGAAATGCTCAATGCACCAATAATTACATACTGCCCTAAAAATTTCATAGCCTTAAAGGTACAAATTTGAAATAAAAAAACCCGAAACGTTTAAATTTCGGGTTTTGTATTTATAATAATTAGATCTTTTATTTTTTACTTTTTTTTACATTGAAATAAATGATAGGTCCAAAAATTGCAACTAGCATTACAGGAAAAAATAGAGGGTTTATATCAACTTCATTAATTGTTTGCCAACTTGCATAACTAAATATTCCAATTACTACAATTTTTAGTATTCTGTTCATTTTTATTGTTTTACTGTATTCTTCTAATGCGTTTTCTTCTGTTATCTCTTCTGTATAATTAAAAGTGTGTGGGTATCTACTCGAAATAGTTACCAAAATATATATAAACGTAGCAACACCTGGTAATCCAAAAATATATTGTTTTTCTCCACTACCATCTGGTTTCCCTTGCGCATTAAAATGGGTATTTATGATATCTGGTAACGAATTGTAATTGTATATCACATAAATCCATAAACAAACAAGTAATAGTAATGCGATAATCTCTAATATTTTATCTGATTTGGTTAATTCGATTTTTATTTTTGGTCTATCTTTTTTCATAATTTTCA
>JBILUY010000286.1:0-2827 GCA_044370735.1 Crocinitomicaceae bacterium
AAGTTTGTATAAACCTACATATTAAATATCCAAGACAAGTTCATTTTTTTTCATTAGCAAAAAATGTAGGTGAGCATAATGCTGTTATGGCGGGATTAACTAATTGTAGTGGGGAAATTGCTATCATAATGGATGATGATTTTCAAAACCCAATTTCAGAAGTTCATGCTATTATCAGAGAATTAGAAAACGAAGATGTTGATGTAGTTTATACATATTATGATAAAAAAGAACATCATTTCTTCAGAAATTTAGGAAGTAAATTCAATGACAGAGTAGCAAATGTAATGCTTCAAAAACCTAAAAATTTATACCTATCAAGTTTTAAAGGTTTGAATCGATTTTTGATAAATGAAGTGATTAAATACAACTTACCTTTTCCTTATTTAGATGGTCTAATTTTAAGATCAACTTCAAAAATTGGATCTATTAAGGTAACACATAACAAAAGAGAAGAAGGTAAATCGGGATACACATTAAGAAAACTTGTTTCACTTTGGTCAAATATGTTTGTTAATTTTTCCATTTTACCTTTAAGAATATCTATTTATATTGGATTTTTATCTGCAATTTTTGGATTTATATTTGCTGTATTTTCTATTATTGAAAAAATAGAAAATCCCAAATTACCTATAGGATATACACTCACCATAATAACTATTTCTATTTTTTCAGGATTAATACTAATTTCAATAGGAATGTGTGGGGAATATATTGGAAGAATGTTTTTATCTCAAAATAAAACACCACAATTCGTAATTCGAAAAAAATTTATTAGCCATGAATAATTCTGAGTATAGTAATATATATAATCAAGAAACCAATTATTGGTGGTACGTTGGTCTTCATTCCCTGATCATAAACTTTATCGAATTATACTTTAAAGACAAAAAAAATATTGAAATTTTAGATGCAGGATGCGGTACAGGTGGAATGCTATCAAAAATTAGATTCGAAAACAAAGAAGGTTTCGATATTTCTGAAGAAGCAATTAATTTCACAAAAAAAAGGAATTTAAAAAATTGCTATGTTCAAGATATTAACACGTGGGAACCTCAGAAAAAATACGACTTAATCACCAATTTAGATGTTATCTATCATAAAAATATTATTGATGAAAAAGTTATTTTAAGAAATTTTTATAACGGGTTAAATGAAGGTGGGTATTTGATTTTAAATATAGCTGCCTTTGAGTCTTTAAGAAGAAATCATGATATAATTGTAGAAACAAAAAAAAGATATCAAAAAAAAGATATTATTCCTTACTTAGTAGAATTAGGATTCGAAATTAAAATCCAAACTTATCGTTTACCAATTTTATACCTGTTAATTAGGCTTTTTAAACCCTTTGAGAAATTTTCAAAACAACAAAAATCAGATTTAAATAATACAAATAGGTTCATAAATACAATTTTAGCTTCATACAACAAACTTGAAAACACATTGATTTTAAACAAATTAAAAATACCTTTTGGCTCATCTTTATTCATTATAGCTAGAAAAAAATGATCACTACTTTAGATTTTTTTAATTATTATTTTTCATTTTTACTTGTATTTTATATTTTCTACTTTACTGGTAAAGTAATAAACTCATTCTTACCATTAAACAGTCTTAAGGCAGTATCTTTATCAACAAATTTATTTTCCGGCATATTATCGATTACAATTTTTACAGCTCTCACAATAACAACTGGTAAAACAATATTAATATTAACAGTCCCTTTCTTTATCTATCTTATTTACAAAAACAAACTAAAATTTAACGAATTCAAATTTAGTTTGAAACAAGATCTTTTGATTACATTTTTTGCCGCAAGCATTATTTACCTTTTCCAATCTTACTTTTATTTTGATTACATAAATGGTACTGTAAAAAAATTGTTTGTAGACAATTATACTTATGGATCTACAAGTGAGGCAATGGGTAATTTTAAAGTTGAAAACTTTGATTTTGGAGCAAATTATTTTATTGAAAATGTTAAGGAAACGTATACTCCTTACAGATATGGAGACATGTGGATGAACGTAATTTCAAGTTTTATAAATCAAAAATCAGCAGTTTTTAATTATTATTGTGTTACACTCTCCATTTTGATAAGTTGCCAATTTTTATTTTTTATTGAACTTATCAATAAAAATATCTGGTTAAAATTTTCGATTTCTTTTTTACTACTTTTTACATCTATTCTGTTTGACCCCCTATTAAACAATGTGCACAGTTTAAATTATGTTTCTGAGCCAAGTCTTATGGGGTCTTTTCAACAAAAATTATCGTTTAATGTGTTGTTTTTTCTATTTTCTATTTATTTATTCAATAAAAACAAAAATACTTCAATCGTTTTATGGCTGATTAGCCCTATTTTCTATGTTTCGTATATACCTGGGATATATGGAGGTGTAATTCTATTTTGTATACTATCTGTTGTATTAAATATAAAGTCATTAAAAGAAAATTTAAAATACATTTACTTGCTATTAATTGTATTTTCTATTCTAATAATATTTTTCAAGTTTTACAATTTGTATGGAAGAGAATTTTCAGAGTTAAACAACCCAAAAATTACTGAAATTCCATTAATAAATAAATTAGCTAGGATTTATAATCAATGGGGAAATAATTTTAAAATCAATGTATCGAATCTTATTATAAGTCAAATACCATCCTTAATTAATTATATTTTTGGAGCACTTAACAATCTTCTCGTTGGATTATTATTTTTTACACCATTATTTTTTATTCTAAAATTTAAATTTTGGAAGTCAAAGGATTCTTTTTTAATTATCTTATTTACATTAATTGCTGGACTAGGTTCAGTTTTATTAAA
>JBILUY010000222.1:0-4131 GCA_044370735.1 Crocinitomicaceae bacterium
GGAAAGCATCATTTTGGCAATTTTTGAAATCAATAATATACCACTTGAAAAATAGTCTAATACTTTTAGTGGAATTTTTAAATAATAAATTAAATCGAAAAATGGCTTTTTAAGGGTCGACTAAATAATAAAAAGAGATAAGAAGGAAGTTTAACGAAATCTACTCTTTGAATTTTTCGAAAACTGATTTTTATCACAATATACATCGCATAGAGATCTTAATTTTAAACCTAAAAAAAGGTTTTTAAACAAACTACTATCACTCAGTTTAAAAAACGAAAATAAAAGAGGTAAATATGATACGAAATTTTCTATTCCATCGTGTTAATCCACAAAGAGACAAACTTTGGGATCCAATGAGCATTGAACTTTTTGACAAATGTATCAACTACATATCAAGAAAATATGATGTTGTTCTATTTGAAGAACTTGTTTTTTCAGATAAATACAGAAACTCAAAAAAGAAAATAGCAACCATTATGTTTGATGACGGATACAAAGACAATTTTGAATATGCCTTACAAATTTTAAAAAAATACAATGTCAAAGCTTCATTTTATGTTGTTATCGAATGTATTGACAAAAATATTCCGACTTGGACACATATTTTGGAACATTTATTTCAGTTCACATCAATAGAAAATATTGATATGAATTTTGACTTTTTACCTCAAGATTTAAAAATATACAACTTAAACAGTCACAAAAAACGATTACAATATATAGGAAAACTTAAACCATTTTTAAAAAAAATATCACACGAAAAGCGACAATTGGTTTTGGATAGAGTAATTGAAACTTACAATGACATTAGGTTTCCAAAATTAATGATGAATTGGGATGACCTAAAAAAAATAAAAAAAGATGGTCATTACATAGGCTCACATACTTTAACTCATTGTATGCTTAGCACAATGAATAACGAAAATGATATTACATCAGAATTAATTTTATCTGGCAAACGTATTGAAGAAAAACTAGGTTATTTTCCATTGACAATTTCTTATCCTGTTGGTAGTTTTGATCAAACAACAAAAAAACTTGCTGAAAAAGCAGGATACAAAATAGGTTTAGCTGTAAAGCAGAATATTCATAATCCGCAAAAAGAAGATTTGTTTGAAGTTTCAAGAATTGTGTTACATAATGAACCTTGGTGGAAAACACGTTTAAGAATCACAAACACATTAGAAAATATAAAATCACTAATTCGTTACAAATGAAAATTGTTTTATGGATAGGGAATGAACCTAATCAGAAAGCGTTGGCAAATAAATTACAAGAATTTTTTCCTATTTCTGCAATTGTTACGGAAACTCGTCATTCTAAGAGAAAACTTACACTTCGTTTAATTTATGAAAAAATAATTGAAAAAATCTTCCTTTCATCAATCGAAAAAGCTTGGTGGGAAATGCACAAATATTACGATAAGAATTATACCGAATATCCTGATACGGAAATTTTAGATGTTGAAAATATCAATTCCGAAATGACATATATCTTTACTGCTAAACATAATCCTGACTTGATTTTGGTTTCAGGAACACGACATGTTAAAGAAAAAATGTTCAATATTTCACCATCCATTGGAATTTTAAATCTTCATACCGGTCTTTCACCTTATGTGAAAGGTGGACCAAATTGCACAAATTGGTGTATTGCTAATAAAGACTTTCATTTAATAGGTAATACAATTATGTGGATAGACAATGGTATTGATACAGGTAACATATTAACTACAGAGTTTACCCAATTTGATGGTTATGAAAACTTACTTGAGTTACATATAAAGGTTATGGAACACGCTCATAGTTTATATATAAATGCTGTCAAGTTTATTAATTCAGGAAACAATCAAAGCATTAAACAATCTGAAATTGCAAACGGAAAAACGTATTTCAACATACAATGGACAATAAAACAAAAAAAAAAAATAATTAGAAATTTCGGTCTGCTTAAAAAAGAAATTGACAATGGCAATTTAAGTGCGAAACGTAAAGAAATCAAAACAGTTAAATTAAAAACAAACATTAAAAGCCGATCCACAATCAAATTGCCTTAAACCTCAGATTAAAAAACACTTTTACTTTCAATTGAGGATAATGATAAAATAAATAAAGTTCAAATTCAAGAAAAAATAGTTAAGCATCAGCATCATAGAATTAAATCCGAAGAAATGCAACATGTATTAAAGGAAATAGAATTTGTTCAAATATCCACTTCTGATCCTGATTGTAGACAAATGTTTACAAGTAACAATATTACAGAAGTCGCTTATAATCTACAAGCTATGGTGGTTTCAAAACACAACACCCCTTATTGATTTTAAAGTTACAAATCGAAACGATTCTAAAGCCTGGGGCTATTATTTGTAGAACAAAAAAAGTGTTGGTTAAGAATGACTTCACAGTTCTTTACGATAAATAATTTCATACAGGTATTGAATTTGATTGTGCATACAAACAAGAAACAGAAGTAATTGTCGAATTTCCAGATGTTGCATCTCACGTTTCTGATATTCCTTTTGAAATAGAATATTTTCAATACAACAAACAACTAGATTAATACATTTGTCAAGCAAGAAATAAACTCACTTCTAACGGACGAAGATATGTTAAATCGCACGGTAAATTATAAATCAAATGAATAGATTTTTAAACATCTTTAGATTGTATTATTTTGTGATATAAATCATAGAGTACTAATATTTTTTAAATTATCATTGTGTTTTATTTAAAGTTTATATTATGGAAAACATTAATTTGTTTGAGAAACTTGGTGGTATGGATGCTGTGAATGAAGCTGTGGACATATTTTATATGCGTGTATTAGATGATGATAGTATAAATCAATTTTTCACTAATGTAGATATGAAAACACAAGCAGTAAAACAAAAAGCTTTTCTTGCATTTGTCTTTGGTGCACCTTTAACATATACAGGAAAAAATATGAGGGATGCTCATGCTCATTTGAATTTAACGGAAGATCATTTTAATACAGTTGCAGGTCATTTGGTAGCTACATTAAAAGAGTTGAATATAAATCAAGAGTTAATTGACGAAGTGGTTAATATTGCTCTTTCTACAAAAGACGATGTTTTAAATCGTTAGATTTTTTGTTTTTTTGATTAATTTATATGAGGGAATGGTATTTCGTATCCCTCTAATTTTTTAATTCATCATTGATTATTTTTTGAATTTTTTGTTGTAATTCCATTGTATTTTCTTTTTTCAAATCGTGTGTTGGGATAGCTTGAGAAATAATTATTTCTGAAATACCTGGTGACGCTAATCCTTTCAAAAAACTACCTTTTTGTAATCTTCTCCAATTTGTTTTTAAAGTAATTGGAATTATTGGAGTTCCTGTTTGTATTGCTAGAGAAAAGGCACCTTCTTTAAACGGTAATAAATCAGGAGCATTTTTAGAAATTGTGCCTTCTGGAAAAATTGCAATTGATTTTCCTTCTCGAATGGTTTGTATCATTTTTTTAAATGCTAGTATACTCTTTGTTTTATTACTACGATCAATAAGAATATTCATACCAGATGTATAATAAATATGGAAAAGTGGCCATTTTTGAATTTCTTGTTTTCCTGTAAAAACGTAATAATCTTTTATTATTGCATAAAAACAAAAGATGTCAAATAAAGAGGTGTGATTCGCACAAAATATAACAGGTTTAGGTTGGTTTAAATAAATTTTACCTTTTACCTTTAATTTAATACCTGATAGGAATAACATTGATTTTGCATGAAAGCGAATAATTCGAAAAGCTTGATTGAAACGTTTTGTTTTTATCAAAAGAAAATACATCAAAGGATAAAATATCAGTAAAAGAGTAGCGAAAATGAGTGCTACATAAGATTTGTATATAGTTCTAAAAATCAAATAGTTTATTTTTTTTAGTTGCTAATTCTTATTTTAAATTTTCAATCACTTTCGTCATCTAACGTTCTTTTTTGGCCATTTCGTGTTAAGTAGCATTTAATCCTTCCATTTTTTTGCGCAATGCTTCTTCTTTTGCTTTTATTCCTTCTGTTTGTTGCTGTAAGATATGAAGTAACTGTTTGGTTTTTCATAGATTTTTACATTTGATAATGCTTTAGATATAGTTTGCTTATTTTAGTATTCTTT
>JBILUY010000224.1:0-4117 GCA_044370735.1 Crocinitomicaceae bacterium
TAAGTAAAATCTATTAATCATGTTAGAATTAGTTTATAAATCAAAAGCTGTTCAAAACATCAATCATGATGAAATAATTAAAATACTTGAAACAGCTGAAAAATTCAACAAATCCAATGGATTAACTGGTTGCCTAATTTTTCATAAAGGGTATTTCATACAGCTTTTAGAAGGTGATGAAAATACATTACGTACTTTATATGCAAAAATAGGTAATGATAAACGACATTTTGATATAGAATTACTTTACGAAAAAAATAAGTCACAACGTAATTTTGATGATTGGGGTATGGCTTTTGTTAATTTAGATGAAGTAGAAAATTTTTCAATAAAATTATTCGAGGATAATATCTCAACTTATGCAGATATTACACCAAAAATCACAAAAGCATCAGATGTTTTTTGGAGTGAAGTAAAAACATTAGTAAAATAATTATCTCCACTTAAACTTAAAATCTTCTAACGAAGGGAGTTCGGTAAAATTGATCTTTATTTCTTTGGTTCCTGGTAACATTGAAAAAAAGTTTGTTTCAAATTGAACTCCTTTTTTATTTGAAGAAATCCAAAAATCAGCTAGAAAAACTGTAGACTTTAATTTTATTGTAGCTGTTCTTGTAAGTGTATCAATATCAATTAATTCAATTTTAAAACTATTTCTTAAAGCCTTTTTATAATTTATTTTATTACCTAAATGAATAAATTCCCTTTTGTTAATTAGACCTTTTCTATCAGTCCACTCAAACCGAACAAAATAATTAGTTTTCAAAAAATTAGTCAATAAATTCTGCTTAAAAACAGGAATCTTGATTCCATTAAACACCTGTATTCTTCTAGTTTCAGCTATTATTTTTTTCCCCCACAAATTATATACCTCGTATTTTAAACTTGTTTGAAAAGTATCGGGAGAATCAGAAACAAAAAAATAAGTTTCTCTACCTAATTTTTGCGTTTTTTCTAAAACTGTTACCTCTTTATAATCTTCTCTTGCTCTATATTGAAGTGCTTTCCAATTACCATAATAATCAATGCTTGACCATGTTGGAGCTGGCCAACAATCATTTAACTGCCAATAAATTGTTCCCATACAGGCAGGAGATAGTAATCGATGTGAACTAATTGCAATTCCTACCGCTTTTGCTTGAGTTAATTGAGAATAATACACAAAATCCTCAAAATTTTGACATGCACCATATAAAATATCAGCATGTTTTTTAATCATGCCATTTCCAACATAACTTTTTTGATGAGATTTCATTACTTCCGAATTCAATGACCAGTCTTTAAATTCACTAAAAGAACGAAGTGCATTGTATTCTGGAAAAGATTGAAAGCCATATTCAGCATTAAACCTACCCGATTTTTTTCCGAAGTCTTCAATTGGATCTTTTCCGTGCCACACCCCCCAATAATGTTGTGTCCCATGAGGAAAATCTTGTGGGTTTATCCAATGTCCTAAAGGGGAGGTATGAACATAAGGAATATTTGTAATTGAATGAATAATTTCAGGTATAACTTGTTTAAAAATTCGATTATAATCCTGAACTATTTGTAATTGGTTTGCTTCTGAAATTGAGTAGCGATTTTGAAATCCCCAAAACTTCCATGCAACATCCACTTCGTTATTTCCATTAAATTGTATGACTGAAGGATGTGCCGCAATCCTAGGTATTTGATAAACTATTTCTTGCTTTATATTATCTATAAATTCATCATTACTTGGATACATAGCACATGCAAACATACAATCTTGCCAAACCATTATTCCATATTTATCACACAATTCATAGAAATAATCATCTAAATAATATCCTCCTCCCCATACACGAACTATGTTAAAGTTAGATTTCACCATTTGTAAAACTAAATCCTTCATTTTCTCTTCACTCACACGAGATGGAAAAATATCCATTGGAATTAAATTTGCTCCTTTACAAAAGATCGGACGATTGTTAATCTTAAAATAATAAGAAGTACCCAAGCTATCTTTCTCTTGTATAAGTTCACTAGTTCTTACACCAAAAGAAATGATTTTGGTATCGATTATTTTACCATATCTTGTCTTTAACACAAGTGTATCTGTATAAATATTTTGATCGCCTTGTCCTCTTGGCCACCACAATTTAGGATGTGGAATCTCAAAAAAAGTATTCACGACACCTTGTTCGACAACAACTTCATTTAAACGACCTAAAAAATAACTTTCAACTATATAATCTCCAGAAATAGCATCTTTCAAATACATCTTCATATTCATTATGGCGGTGTCTTCCTTAATGCTAGAAACTTCAATTAGCGTGTTGTTAATTTTGGTTACATCATAAAAATCTATTGAGACTGGTTTTATAAAACCTAAAGTGTTCATCCGCATAGTCCAATCCCAACCAAATTGAAATTGTGGTTTTCGAACTAATGGAGCAACTTGTATATCGGCCACATCATTAGGTGCGGGATAATAAATCCCATTTTCTAAAGAAGTATTCTTGTGTTTTAAAATAGGAGGAATGAAAATAACGCGTATCTGATTTTCTCCACTCTTAATGTACTCTTTAATTTGAACAGAATATGGTAAAAAAGAATTTGAAGTTTCTAAAATTAAATTATCATTTAAATAAATCCTTGCATACGTATCAACCCATGGTAAAACGAGCGCAATTTTACTTTTATTAAAGTCTATAGAGTCTGAATGAAAAATAGACCTATATTCCCATTCATAATTTTCGATCCAATCAAAATTCTTTTCATTTAATCCAACAAATGGATCTGGTAATTCACCATTTTTAATTAAAATTTCTTGAACAGAAGCACATGAACCGGCTTCAATCCATTCTTTTTTTATTGGATGAAAAATAGTCCAATTCAAAGTCAACTGACTATGCAGATGAAAAGAAAAAAATGAAACAACAATTAGTATGACAACCTTCATAAAAACGTACTTTCTCAAATATGGGGAAAAAGAGTGAAAATGTGTTAATTTATCTCGATAAAAAATCCATTTTGTTTCTTTTTAAAAAAAACAAGTGTTTCTTTATTAAACCAAATCAAAGATTATGAAAACCAAAAAGATCTTATTTTTGTTTAGTCTTATAATTTACCTACTTCCAATGACAGGGTGTAGCCAAAAAAAAGATACAACAACAACTAAATTAAACATCATGAAAAAATTAACTCCAGAAGAGGAAAGAGTTATAATACACAAAGGTACAGAAATGCCTTTCACAGGAGAATATACCGATCATTTTGAGGACGGAGTTTATTCTTGTAAACAATGTGGAAGTGAGTTATATACATCCAATTCTAAATTTCATTCAGGATGTGGATGGCCAAGTTTTGACCAAGAAATTCCTGGTAAAGTAGCTAAAAAATTAGATGCTGATGGTCGACGTACAGAAATATTATGTGCAAATTGTGGAGGACACCTAGGTCATGTGTTTTATGGTGAAGGATTTACAGATAAAGATACAAGACATTGTGTAAACTCAATTTCTATGGAATTCACACCTAAAGAAAAAGTATCTGAAAAACCGAGATACGAAGAAGCAATTTTTGCCGGTGGGTGTTTTTGGGGAGTAGAATATTATTTTCAAAAAGCAAAAGGAGTAATTAAAACAGAAGTAGGTTATATTGGAGGTCATAAAGCAAATCCAACCTATCGTGAAGTTTGTAATCATACAACCGGTCACATAGAGGCGATGCTGGTAACATATGATCCATCAATCACTGATTATGAAACATTAGCAAAATTATTCTTTGAGATTCACGATCCAACCCAAGTAGATGGACAAGGAAACGATGTGGGAGAACAATATTTATCTGTTGTTTTTTACAAAAATGAAATTCAGAAACAAATTACTGAAAAACTAATTGAAACATTAAAAAACAAAGGATATAAAGTAGCTACACAATTACGTGAAGCAACACATTTCTGGCCTGCAGAAACGTATCATCAACAATATTATCAAAAGAACGGTGGAATCCCCTACTGTCATTCTAGAGTTATGAGATTCTAATTATAAATTGAAATAAATACTGGTTTCAATTAATACCAGTAAAATTAAAGGGAAGTAATATTCCCTTTTTTATTTATCTTAAAAAGAATTAAATAGAACCAAAGTAATAA
>JBILUY010000225.1:0-4100 GCA_044370735.1 Crocinitomicaceae bacterium
ATTTACATTCACCATTTCCACCAAACTTCACATTACCATAATCGTGAGTTTCTTTTTTAAAATCGATTTTAGCACCATTTAATTGCCCAAAAGATTTTCCTGAAAATAAAAACAAGAAAAACATTAATGGTAACATAAAAATTTTAGTTTTCATACCTGTCTATTTTTGGTTATTAATTCAAATATAAGTTTAAAATTTAAGTTGAATTAGATTTTAAGATTATTTAAGATTTTACTTCAACAAATCTCGCTTTTTCAAATATTCTAGAGATGGATATTTCAAAAACCTCAATCGATGTTGAATTTGATCTTTAACATCCTTTTTTAATTTAGGACATTCATTTAACATTCTATTATAATACTTTTTAACCCTATTCGTATCCATCAAAAATAAATCTGAAGAAGTTGCAGCACTGTACAATACCAACGCTTTATTTTTGTAATTCGGATAATGATATAAGAGAGTATCAACCCAATCTACCGCATAACTATATTGTTTCTCCTGCGTGAATAATTGGTGAATTTTATCTATATAATAAGGAGAGATAGTATCCTTAGGGTAAGATTGATAAAACACCTGATATTCTTTGACTAATTCATTAATCATTTTATCAGGCAAAGAATCAACTGTAACCGTACCTTCAACTAATTGCTTGTAATACAGCTTTAGATTTTTTTCTTTCAGAGAAATAATAGTCCTCAAACTATCTGCACCTTCATAACCGATCGATACTTTTTTCTGTTCTCCACTTCTTTCACATGAATACAGTGCAAAAAAGAATAAAGAAAAAATAAAAAGATAGTTCATTATTTAAACTTTTTAGCTGCTGGAAATTTCATTCTGTAATCTACAGGAATAACACCTTTAGAAATGTTTGTCAACTTTTTAGTTAACAATTTTCTTTTTAGAATTGATAAGTGATCCGTAAAAAGAATCCCCTCAATATGATCATATTCATGCTGAATAATTCGAGCGGCATACCCTTTAAAAATTTCTTCTTCATGGAAATTCCAATCCTCATCATAATATGAAATACAAATCTCTTCTTTTCTGTAAACCTCTTCCCTAATTTTTGGAATACTTAAACAACCTTCATTAAACCCCCATTCTTCTCCATCTTCCGAGTGAATAATTGGGTTAATAAACGTTTTCTTAAATCCTTCTAACCCTTCAGTTCTTGGATCCGGTTCACCATCTTCATCATCTAAAAAAGGTGTACCATCAACAATAAAAAGACGAATAGACTGACCTATTTGAGGAGCAGCTAATCCAACTCCTTGCGCATTATACATTGTTTCAAACATATTATCAATCAAATCTTTCAAATTAGGAAAAGATTGTTCTATGTCAACAGCCACTTTCTTTAATACCGGATCACCGTATGCTACAATTGGTAAAATCATTTTATAAAAACTAAAAGACAAAAATAATAACTACTAAACTTAAATCCCAACAGACTGCATGTACGATTGTAATAAAATCGTAGCACTGACTTCATCTATCAATGATTTATCTTGTTTTTTTGATTTAGACAACCCCATCATTGCAATCGATTGAGATGCCATTTTAGAAGTAAACCTTTCATCATATTTAACAATTTGAACCAATGGAAAAGATTTTTTCAAATGATCAAATAGCAGTCTAACATTTTCTGTAATGTGTGAATCTGAACCATCTAGACGTTTAGGCTCTCCCAACACAATGGTTGAAATATTATTTTTTGAAATCAACAATTTTAACTCATCCATTAAACTCTTACTATCAATTGTTTTTAAACCCGAAGCAATAATATTTAATTCATCCGTAATTGCAATCCCCGTTCTTTTTAAACCAAAATCTAAGGCTAAAATTCTTCCCATGTTACTTTATTGTATAAGTAAAGATACAAGGAAGTAATCAATTTCAAGAACTTTCTAAATATATTTGTCAAAATTTGAACTATAAAGAAACTTCCTATGAGATCTATCATTGAAAACGCTTGGGAAAACAGAGCCCTTTTAAATAGTCCTGAAACTATTCAAGCAATTGAGCATGTAATTGAAGAATTAGACAAAGGATTAATTCGAGTAGCAGAACAAGATTTACAGGGGAATTGGATCGTAAACGAATGGGTAAAAAAGGCTGTAATATTATACTTCCCTATTCGTAAAATGGAAACAATTGAAGTTGGTCCTTTTGAATTTCATGACAAAATGATGTTAAAACGTGACTATGCAAAATTAGGTGTTCGTGTTGTCCCTCATGCTGTAGCTCGTTATGGATCGTTTATAGCTCCTGGAACGATTTTGATGCCTTCCTATGTTAATATTGGTGCTTATGTGGATGAAGGAACGATGGTTGACACTTGGGCAACAGTTGGATCTTGCGCTCAAATTGGTAAAAATGTTCACTTAAGTGGTGGTGTTGGTATCGGAGGAGTGTTAGAACCACTTCAAGCATCACCAGTAATTATTGAAGACAATGCTTTTATTGGCTCAAGAAGTATTATTGTTGAAGGTGTAAGGGTTGGTAAAGAAGCAGTAATCGGTGCGAATGTTTGCATCACAAAATCAACTAAAATAATTGATGTAACAGGTGATAAACCTTTAGAATTAACAGGTTACGTACCAGAAAGAAGTGTTGTAATACCTGGATCTTACACAAAGAAATTCCCTGCAGGAGAATACCAAGTACCTTGCGCACTGATTATTGGGAAAAGAAAAGAAAGCACAGATTTAAAAACTTCTTTGAATGATGCATTGAGAGAACACAATGTAGCTGTATGATTTTTTTACACTATTTCATGCTTTTTTAAACATTTTTTAACATACTTTCAGAAGAAAGAATTAAATTTATCGGTTCAATTGTAAATTAATAGTCCAATGAAACTAAAACTTTTCTTGTTAATCATTTTAGGATTGACTTTTGGTATTTCAAGAGTGAATGCTCAAAAGACAAAAAACTTTTGTGATCATGATGCAATGCAAGCTAAAATATGGGAGCAAAACCCTCAAGCTAAAGCAGACTTTTATGAATTACTTAGAAACGCTAAAAGTTTTGAATACCAAAACGGAAAAAAGAGAGTTAAATTTATTATACCTGTAGTTTTTCATATTATACATGATGATGGTATAGAAAATCTAGCGGATTCTTTAATTTACAAACAATTAGAAGTTTTAAATAAAGACTACCAAAAATTAAATGCAGATACAGTAGATGTTGATCCAGCGTTTAAAGATTTGATTGCTAATTGTAGTTTCGAATTTAGATTGGCAACTAAAGATCCAAAAGGGAATTGTACGAATGGTATTACACATACTAAATCTCATCTTACGACTGATGCTGATAATTTTAGTAAACTTCACCAATGGAATAGAAATAGCTATTTAAATATTTGGGTTGTTAGATCTTTTGAAGATGCAAGAAAAAGAGGTTATTCTCAATTACCTGGAACTGTTAATTCAATTTTATATTATGCCGATGGTGTAATTATTGTTGCAGAAGAAGTTGAAAATGCAAGTAGAGTTTTAACACACGAAGTAGGTCACTTTTTAGGATTAAACCACACGTTTAATTCTAATGCAAACAATAACCAAACTGGAGGGGATTGTGGTGATGACGATGTTGATGATACTCCAAGAACAAAAGGTAGCGCATATAACTATTGCTTTAGTGCACCTTCTAACAATTTTATTTCTACACTTTGTGATGTTACTGACTTTGATATTTTAAATTCATTCAATGGGGTAACAACTACTTCTGGTGCTACAGATACAAAAAGTACTATTGGTGCTGTAAACTTGTTTCAAATTAATTATGAAGTAAATAATTATTTAATTGACACTGTAAACTATACAGGTACTTTCCCTAAAGGAGCAAAAGCACTATTTAAATTTAAAAACTTATCTAAAACAAGTACCTTGAAAAATAAGGCAGCTTATTCTAATTGGCCTTTAGGTGGTGTAAATAAGGATACTGTAACTTCTAAATACAAAGACTCACTTAATTTGAACAAATACTACCAATTAGATTATGTTTCAAGTAAAGGAAATTCTGTGAATATAAAAGGTCTTAACTTAGTTGCTTCTAGAAACTCAGAGGGAGCAAAATCTATTGTGGT
>JBILUY010000069.1:0-12230 GCA_044370735.1 Crocinitomicaceae bacterium
AGTAAAGTTTGTAAGTGTCCCCATAAAAGTCAAAAAGTCAGTTGTCCAAATGTCAATTACTTGTGTTTCTGAAGAAAATCTAAAATGTAAGGTGTCATTTGTATTGGTAAGCTTCTTTAATCCTGCTTTTTCAAAATTTTCTTGTTGCCATTTGTACCAAAGAGTAGTATCACCATTTCTGTAAGTCGGCACGTAAAAACTTTTTTCTTGTCCGAAACAAAGTTGTACGAATGATAAAAAAGTCAATATGTTGATTATATACCTCATTTTCGTCTATTAATATACACAATACTTCAGTCCTTATTAAGTGACTCTTTCAAAGTCAAAACCGAACCTAAATCAATCTAAAAATACCCTTTTTTAAATATATTAGAAGTATATTTTATCATTGATCAACAGAAATAATTATTGCTCTGTCGTATTTTGATGAGTATTTTATGTCTTCTAAATAAGAAATAGAATCCTCTTGAAATGAAGAACAATTCTTTTGCTTACGCCCAGTAGGACAATTTTTTATTTTAATCGTATCTATACCAACCTTTATTGCTTTAAATGTCCAGAATTCGCTTCCACCACAACCTTCACAACCTTGTTTTACTTCTAGACTACTAACATACGATTTACGCTGTTGGTTGACAGATTTACATTTTGATTCGTTGATCCAACAATTACTGCCTCCAATTGAAGCGTTTTGATAAAGCTTAATCGTAAATGTATCGCCAATTTGAAGAGTAATTTTATCTTCTTCTAATATTTTAATTTCTTTATCATGATATACGATCGGATTATTAGAAGTGTTCGTACAAGACGCGACCAAAATTGTCAAGCAATAACTAATCAGATATAAAAATTTTCTCTTGCTCATCACATAAATCATAACTTATTCTAAACCAATCACATTAAAAACCTCTTTCAAAGCCAAAACCGAACCAAAATTTAATTAAAAATAGTCTTTTTAAGCGACTTTAAATTCTAGATTTTGAATTTTTAAAATAGGGAATAAATTTTAAACAAGTCCATAGAAATGGTTTAATTAATCTTACTGTTAATCTATTTGTGTCATTGAGTCTAGAGAAATACAGATACGAGTAAATATTAGTAGTTATTCTATTGTAAATGATTTTAGTCCTTCTAGAATTTTGAAGTATTGCATTTTGTCAAATGTAAATGGACCGAATTCTTTATAGTCACTCAAATCGGGTTTTAAAATATTGCTTTCATAACCAAACTCTTTCCATATTACATTTTTATCTGTCACTTCAATTTTTGCTGTTATTGCTCCGCATCCAATGTCGCCACACTCAGGACAAACGAAGAAACATGTCCGACCAGTTTCTAATTCAGATTTTGTAATTCCCAAAAACTCGTCTATTTGTATATTCTCAAATTTCTTGTTTTCTGACCAACCGAAAGTACCAATTAAGTCGAAATCTTTTATTCTTAAAAGTTGTCCGAGAGATTTTCCTGATACTATAAAGTCAATATATTTTCTTTCAGATTTTTTAGAGCTGTTCTTGAAAGTTTCAACTTTTCTATGTTCGTGTCCAAATGTTAGTGTATCCATTTTACAATTATCAAAATTACATAGAAGTATTACGGAAGTTTTATAGAACCTTGCTCATTAACAAAGACCCATTCTGTTTTATTGATTTTTAATAATTCAATCGGCTTCGGTAAAATCCAAAAGTATAAAAATGGTTTTATCTCGACAATTCTATGACCTCCATACCCCAGACCTCCAACATCATACCATTGTTCCTTAATTTCTAGGTCTTTTGTTTTATGTCTGTATATTGTAGTTACTGTTCTCCAAGAACCAAAACTTAATTTTAAAATTAAACCTAGAATAAGATTAAATGATACTATTGAAATCAAAACTGTTACAACCAATAAAATCCAATTTTGTACCCTACTATTTTTTTTCTTAATCGTTCCGAATAAAGTAAATAAAATTCCAATCGGGAGTCCGATAATTATCGTAAGATAGAAGTTATTTTTAAGTTTATTGTCACAAAACTCGTATGGTAGCATCAGCCCAATAGTCAAACTAATTATAGAAAAAGCAATAAAGGAAATTGAGATCCAAAATATTATATTCTTTAATTTTTCAAACATCTTTTGGAGTGGTTAGAAATATAACATTCTTAAAAAACGATCTAAATCAACAAATTAACACTAACCATTAAAAATCAAACATTAATCATTAATATTAACACTACATTCCCAGCATCAACAAATCGATCGATTTATATTTCAAATTGAAAACTTTACCAAGCGCTTCAGAAGTTAATGTTCCTTTGTACATATAAACACCTGAACGGAAACCTGCATCGTCTTTGATTAATTCTTTACATCCACCGTGGTTCCCCATTTCTAATAAGATAGGTGAAAAGATATTGGAAAGACCTATTGAAGCCGTTCTTGATACACGTGAAGCAATGTTTGGTACACAGTAGTGAATAACACCGTGTTTGATAAAAGTAGGATTATTGTGATTAGTTACGCGTGATGTTTCAAAACACCCTCCTTGGTCAATACTAACGTCAATAATCACAGAGCCTTCTTTCATACTCTCTACCATTTCTTCCGTGATTATACAAGGTGTTCTTCCATATTTTGAACGAATAGCACCAATAACAACGTCTGCTCTACGCACTGATTCTGCCATTACACTCGGATTTAACACCGAAGTAAATAGACGTTGACCTAAATTATTTTGTAATCTTCTCAAACGAGATAATGAACCATCAAATACACGAACTGAAGCACCTAATCCCAAAGCAGCTCTTGCAGCATACTCACCTACTATTCCTGATCCTAAAATCACTACTCTTGCTGGCTGAACCCCTGCTATTCCACCTAACATCACCCCTTTTCCGTGTTCGTAATTAGAAAGTAATTCAGCGGCAATGGTAACAGATGTTGTTCCAGCAATTTCTCCCATCGTTCTTACCACAGGGTAAAATCCATCTTCGTCTTTTATGTAATCCCAAGCAATTGCAGTCACTTTTTTCTGCATTAACTTTTGAAGTAATTCTCTTGGTTGAACCGATAATTGCAATGCTGAAATCAACGTTTGATTACCGTGCATCATTTCAACTTCAGTTTCAGTTGGAGGTGCTACTTTGAAAATAATGTCACATTTGTAAATTTCATTTACATCGTAACAAATTTCTGCACCGGCTTCTGAATAATCGTTATCTGTGTAATTTGATCCTTCACCACTTTTTGATTCAATTTTCACACGGTGACCGTGAGCAACCAACAAAGCAACAGCTTCAGGAACTAAAGCCACTCGGTTTTCTTGAAAACCAATTTCTTTCGGAATTCCAATATGTAAATATCCTTTTTTACGTTTAATTTCAAGCATTTCCGCTTGAGGTAACAAGCTACTATCTTGAATTAGTGCTTTTAATAAGTCAGGATTAGTTGTCATTTTTTATGGTTATGGTTCGTGTTAAATCTTCTTCAATGCGAATATACACCCAAATTGTGTTATCAGGCAATAGTTCGACCATTTTTTCAGGCCATTCTATCAAACAAACACACTTTTGATATAATAATTCTTCAATCCCAATATCGAAAACCTCATCCAAGGAATTTAATCGATATAAATCCAAATGATACACTGTTCCGAAGAATGGACTTTCGTATTGATTTATTAATGAATATGTTGGAGACCCTTCCAATTCTTCAATCCCCATTGATTTTAGTACCTGTTGTACGAAAGTCGTTTTCCCTGCCCCCATTTGACCTTCTAACGCAACTATTTGATGATTAGGTAATAAATCTAATAATTCAACAGCTACATTTTTTAATGCATCAATAGAGTTTACAGCGAATGACTTCATTTCTTTTTCGGTTTTAATTCCACAAAAGGAATACAGATTTCCTCCAAAGATAATCCACCGTGTTGAAATGTATCCTCATAATGATTTACAAAATGATTGTAATTATTTGGATAAACGAAAAAATCAGCCTCTCTTGCAAAAACAAACTCACTCGAAACGTTCGCTTTAGGTAAAAAAATCTGTTTGGGATCTTTCACGGTAAAAACCTCCTTTTCTTTGTAGGTTAAATTTTTCCCTACTTTATATCTTAAGTTCGTATTTGTTGATCTTTCACCAATGATTTTGATTGGATTATTCACTCGTACCGAACCGTGATCCGTAGTTACAATCAGTTTAAATCCTTGTTGTGAAACCTTTTGAATGATTTCTAACAACGGAGAATGTTCAAACCAAGATAGAGTTAAAGAGCGATAAGCTGCTTCATCATCGGCTAATTCTTTGATAATATTCATCTCTGTACGAGCGTGCGAAAGCATATCTACAAAGTTATAAACCAACACATTAAAGTCGTAATTCTTTAATTGATTGAATTGATCGATGTATTTTTTTCCAGCTTCTAAATTGGTGATTTTTGTATATGAAAGTTTAACTTGCTTTCCGTTACGTTTCAAATTCGCTTCTAACAATTCTTTTTCAAATTGATTTTTTCCTCCCTCTTCTTCTTCATTCAACCACCAACTTGGATGTAATTGTTGAATTTCTGACGGCATTAATCCAGCAAAAAAGGCATTTCGAGCATAATGCGTAGCCGTCGGAAGAATACTAAAAATCACCTCTTCTTTGTCTACTTGAAAATATTTTGAGAAAATAGGTTTCAATACTTGCCATTGATCGTAACGCAAATTATCTACTACCAATAAAAACACTTTCTCTTCTGAAAATTGATTAAACACCCGATTTTTCAGAACCGTATGCAACATTTCGGGTGCTTCGCTTTTGTTTTTTAACCAATACTCGTAATTATCCTCAACGAAACGACAAAACAAATCATTCGCTTCTTTTTTCTGCGAAATCAATATTTCCTTCATTCCTGAATCTTGAATTTTTTGTAATTCCAATTCCCAAAAAACAATTTTTTGAAAAATCGCAATCCAATCTTCGATGGTATCACATTCATTAATTCTATTAGCAAGTTGTCGAAATTCTTGTTGGTAATTATGATTGACTGTTTGGGAAACTATTTTCTCGTGCTCTAAATTCTTTTTCAAACTCAATAACAATTGATTGGGATGCACAGGCTTAATTAAATAATCAGCTATTTTTCGACCAATTGCATCTTCCATAATGGATTCTTCTTCGCTTTTTGTCACCATTACGATGGGTAAATCTGGACGAAACTCTTTTATTTTTTCGAGTGCCACCAAACCAGAAATACCAGGCATATTTTCATCCAACAACACCAAATCATAGTGATTTTGAGCACACAATTCAATGGCTTCTCCCCCATTGTTGATTGTTTCCACCGAATACCCCTTTCCCTCTAAAAATAAGATATGTGGTTTTAATAAATCAATTTCATCGTCAACCCAAAGAATTTTTGCCTGCATATTGCTCGAATATTTATAGTTTTGAAAAAAGTTTAAATTTAATCCTTTGAGACCAAATCTAAAACCAAATAATAAAAAGAAATTAATTAACGATCCAGTATATGGTTTTATTACTATTCCTGATGAATTAATTTTCGATATTATACAACACCCTTATTTCCAAAGATTAAGAAGGATATCTCAATTAGGATTAACAAATTTAGTTTATCCAGGAGCCTTACACACACGTTTTCATCACGTTTTAGGTGCGATGCATTTGATGATGTTAGCAGTAAATGCTATTAGAAGAAAAGGACACGAGATTACTCCAGAAGAAGAACAAGCAGTTTTATTAGCTATTTTACTCCACGATATTGGTCACGGCCCTTTTAGTCACTCTCTTGAATATGATATTGTTAAAAATGTAACACACGAACAAATCTCCACTTTTTTTATTAAAGAATTAAGTAAAGAATTTGATGGAAAATTAGATTTAACACTTCTCATATTCAACAATCAATACCACAAAAAATTTCTGCACCAACTCGTTTCTAGTCAATTAGATATGGATCGACTTGATTATTTAAATAGAGATAGTTTTTACACCGGTGTATCTGAAGGAATTATTGGATCAGATCGTTTAATTGAAATGTTAAATGTGCACGAAGGAAATTTAGTACTAGAAGAAAAAGGAATTTATTCAGCAGAAAAGTTTATTGTAGCTCGAAGAATTATGTATTGGCAAGTATACCTGCATAAAACAGTGACGTCAGCAGAGCAAATTCTGATTCATATAATGAAAAGAGCGAAAGAAATTTCAATGAAAGGAACTTCATTATTTGCTAGTCCTGCTCTTTCTTACTTTTTACAGAATAATATTTCGTTAGAGAACTTTAAAACGGACAACCAAACCTTAAAGCAATTTGCACAACTAGATGATTTCGATATTTTAAGCGCAATAAAAGTTTGGCAGAGTTCCGATGATAAAGTACTTTCTTTTTTATGTAAGAAACTTATTAATAGAGAACTATTTAAAATTGAAATTTCTAAAGAACCGTTTTCTGAAGATCGAATTAAGCTAGAAAAAGAAATTGTACGTCAAAAGTATAATTTTTCGGAGGAGGAGTTAGATTACATCATTTTTCATAGAAAGCAAACGAACAATGCTTACAATAAGAAAAAAGAGAAAATCAACATTCTGTTAAAAAACGGAGAAATAATTGATATAGCAAAAGCATCAGACAATTTAAATATCAACGCATTAGCGCAACCAGTTGAAAAATATTGTTTATGTTATCCACTGTAGAAAAATTTAAATTAATAAACATAATAACATCAATAGATTAAATTTCAACAAGTCACTTGTTTCTGCTTATTTTTTTATTTTCTTTGCACTCAAATAAAGCAACAGAAGTTAGTTAGCAAATGAAGAAATTTAAGAATCTTATTTTTTACATATCTACCATTGGATTCTTCTCATTTGCAATCTATTGGATTATCATTTTTGGCGGAAAATTAGAATTAGGAAAAAAAATAAAATTACCTGTTTCTAATACAACACAATGGGTTGAATTTACAAACACACTTACTCATAGTTTAAAACATCCATTAGCAATATTATTAGCTCAAATCCTAACGATTATTTTAGTAGCTCGTTTTTTCGGATGGTTCTTTAGAAAAATTGGTCAACCTACCGTAATTGGTGAAATTCTAGCCGGTATCTTATTGGGACCTTCACTTGTAGGACTATATTTTCCTGAATTCTCTTCTGCTCTTTTCCCAAAAGAATCATTAGGTAATCTTCAGTTTTTAAGCCAAATAGGTTTGATTCTATTTATGTTTGTTATAGGAATGGAATTAGACATTAAAGTCTTAAAAAATAAAGCAAACGATGCAGTAGTAATTAGTCACGCTAGTATTATCATTCCATTTGCAATGGGGATGGGATTAGCCTATTTTGTTTATGATGCTTTTGCCCCCGAAGGCACACAATTTTTATCTTTTGCTTTATTTTTAGGTATCGCAATGAGTATCACAGCATTCCCAGTTCTAGCTAGAATTATACAAGAACGTGGAATGCACAAAACAAAACTGGGAACTGTTATTATCACTTGCGCAGCAGCTGACGATATTACTGCTTGGTGTATTCTTGCTGCTGTAATTGCGATTGTTAAAGCTGGATCTTTTGTTAGTGCGCTATATACTATTGCGTTGGCAGCAATTTACGTGCTTTTTATGCTAAAAATGGTTCGTCCATTCTTGAAACGTATCGGAGATATTAATGCTGAAAAAACACATTTGAGTAAACCAATTGTTGCTATTTTCTTTATTACTCTAATTTTTTCTGCTTGGGCAACTGAAGTAATAGGAATTCATGCATTGTTTGGTGCCTTTATGGCAGGAGCTATTATGCCTGAAAACGCAAAATTTAGAGATATTTTTATCGAAAAGGTAGAAGATGTTGCATTGGTTCTATTACTCCCTTTATTCTTTGTTTTTACAGGCTTAAGAACGGAGATAGGATTGTTAAATGACATCTATCTTTGGAAAGTAACAGGTGTAATAATTCTTGTTGCAGTTGCCGGAAAATTCATCGGAAGTGCTCTTGCCGCTCGATTTGTTGGTCAAAACTGGAAGGATTCACTCATCATTGGTGCTTTAATGAATACCCGAGGTTTGATGGAGTTAGTCGTACTAAACATTGGATATGATTTAGGTATATTAACCCCAGAAATCTTTGCAATGATGGTCATTATGGCCTTGGTTACTACATTTATGACTGGACCCGCTTTAGATTTTATTGAATGGATATTCAAAAAGTTTAAAACAATAGAGATCAGTACTGAAGACTCTAATAAATTTAGAATTTTAGTTTCTTTTGGAAATATCGAACGTGGAAAAAATTTATTACAAATTGCCAACAGCTTTGTACGTAAAATGAATAACAACGCAGAAGTAAATGTGTTACACCTTGAACCTACCAATGAAATACACCAATTTAATATCAAAGAATTAGAAAAAGAGGTAATGGCTCCTATTGTTGAAAGCGCAAGACTTTTAAAACAACCTATCACCCCTATTTTTAAGGCTTCAAATGATATCAACACTGATATTGTTGAGGAAGCAAATTCTGGAGAATATGATTTATTGCTAGTAGGTATCGGACAGTCTATGTATGAGGGAAGTTTCCTAGGAAAAGTACTAGGTTTCACAACCAGAATCATGAATCCGGAACTTTTAAAAAAGACGTTAACTGGTAAAGAAAAGTTATTTAACAACACTCATTTTGATGAACGCACACGCGAAATCTTGTTTGGCAGTCAAATTCCAACCGGTATTTTTATTGAGAAAAATTTCAAAGACATCACTCACGTAATCATACCTTTCATCTGTGAATCAGATGTTAAATTGGTAAATTATTTCCAAAAATTAATTAATAATACGGAAGCGCTTATTACATTGATTGATATCAATGGTTTTATCAAAAATAACGAAGAATTAAGTTCTAAACTTACTCAAATTCAAGAATATGTTCCTGATCACTTACAAATATTAAGTGAATGGGAAATTGAAAAGAAAGTCATTGGGAATTACGACTTGATGCTTGTAAGTTTAGAAGGATGGGAATCCCTTCAAGTTGAAGATGAAGAATGGTTAAATAATGCCCCTTCAACCCTAATCTTAAGACCGTAATAGTTTAACTAAAGCGTTTATTTGCTCTTCTGTATTGAATGAATGTAAACAAATGCGAATTCGCTCACTTCCTAAAGAAACAGTTGGAGATAAAATTGGTTTTACAGCAAATCTTTCCTCTTGTATTTTTAGACTTAAACGTTTAGCATTTTCAATACCAGGACAAGACACAATTTGAATCGGAGAAGAACTATCACTTATCAACTCTTTATACAAAGTATTTCGAAATAGCGTAATATTATCGTGAAGTTTACTTCTTAATGTAACTTGTTCTTTACACCCCACTACCTCTTTAATTCGAAGATATGATTCTGGAGGTAAGGCAGTAGTATAAATAAAAGATCGAGCAAAATTGATTAAGAAATCCTTTACTATTTTAGAACATAATATTGCTGCTCCGTGTGCACCAAATGCTTTTCCAAAAGTGATTAATCGAGCAAATACCTCATCGTTTTTTGTTAATCCTTTACCTTCTTCTCCCAATACACCTATCGCATGTGCTTCATCAACTATTAGTAATGCATTGTTTTCTTTACAAATTTTAACGATTTCCTGTGTAGGAGCCAAATCACCATCCATCGAATACAAACTTTCGATAGCAACAAAAATAGTCCCCTTCCCTCTTTTAATCTTTTGCTCTAAATCAGCTGTATCATTATGTCTAAATGAAAACGAATCAGCATAGCTCAATCTTATCCCATCTCTGACAGAAGCGTGAATTAGGGAATCATAAATAACTGTATCTCCTTTTTGAGGTATAGATGAAAAAAAACCAACATTAGCATCATAACCAGAGTTAAAAACCAATGCAGATTCCGATTGAAAAAAACGTGATAAAAACAATTCACAATCTTCCCCTTCAATTGAATTTCCTGACAACAAACGAGATCCTGTACTACCATATTTCTGAATTTTCCTTTCAGGAAATAAAACAGTAGAAAGCCCTAAATAATCGTTTGAATAAAAATCAACAAGCCCTTGAAACAAAGAAAGGGAGCGATTGCTCCCATCTTCATATCTTTGTGACAAACGTTTTTCAAACGAATGCATATCTCTATCTTATTCTACCGTAATTTTTCTTGGTTGAAAAGAAGCTTCTTCTAATTCTTTTGCCCTAGCTTCAGCTTTGGCTTTTTTCTCTTCAATAATTGGATCTGGATGAGAAACAGGTTTTTCACCATCTGCAAACGCTTCTTTAGCAACTAGACCAAGTATATCAAACATCTCTTTATCCTCATTGTATTCAGGATTTGGAGTAGTTAATAATTTATCTCCAGCAAAAATAGAACCTGCTCCAGCCAAGAAACACATAGCTTGTGCTTCCATAGACATTTTAGTTCTACCTGCAGATAATCTTACCACTGATTCAGGGAAAGCGATTCGAGTTGTCGCTACCATTCTTATTAACTCCCATTGTTCAATTGGTTTTTGTTGCTCCAATGGAGTACCTTCAATAGCAACCAATGCATTGATCGGAATTGAATCTGGAGGGGTTGGCATTTCCATATAACTCATTAACAAGCCTATTCTATCTTCAACTGCCTCTCCCATACCGATAATACCTCCTGAACAAACTGTAATACCAGCTTTACGCGCATTTTCAATCGTATTCAATCGATCTTCATACTCGCGAGTAGAAATAATATCTTTATAAAATTCTTTAGAAGAATCTAAATTGTGATTGTAAGCAAATAACCCAGCATTTTTTAAACGGTGGGCTTGTTCCTCATTTAACATACCTAATGTACAACACACTTCCATATCCATATTGTTGACAGCTTGCACCATTTCAACAACAGTATCGAAATCTTTGTTATCTCTCACCTCTCTCCACGCTGCTCCCATACAAAGTCTTGAAGAACCATTTGCTTTCGCATTTTTGGCCTGTTCAACAACACTATCAACCGTCATTAATTTATGCGCTTCCAACCCTGTATCATAACGAGCTGCTTGTGGACAATATCCACAATCTTCAGAACAACCACCCGTTTTAATACTAATCAATGAAGACATTTGTACTTCTCTAGGGTTATGAAATTGTCTGTGAATCGTTGCTGCCTCAAAAACTAATTCTAATAAAGGCTTGTTGTATAACGCTAATAACGTTTCTTTTGTATTGTAATTCGGATTAACTTTCATATACTGAAATTTTATTCCATTTGGAAATTGAATGCAAATATACAAATAAGCTTTCCTATGATAAAATAAAGTTGATTTTTAGATGAAACTTTTGAAAATCGCTAAAGATTAGCGTAATTTGAATACAAACTCGGACTTATGTTTTTTATTATTTCAAAAATAATCGACTTTTTATTTTCTCCTCTTACTTGGATTATAGCACTATTTATAATTGCATTCTTTTCTAAAAGAGAAATTATAAAAAAGAAATTCATTAAAATTGGATTTTTTTCATTACTCTTTTTTACAAATCCATTTATCTCAAATCTGTCTTTATTATTAATTCCTTCCACTGAAAATCATATCACGATTTCTAAAAACAAAAAAGCAGATATTGCGTTGGTTTTGGGCGGAATGATTTCCTATGACGATAGTAAAGATCAAGTTATGTTTAATAGCAACGTGAACAGAATTACGAAAGCAGTTGAGTTATACAAAAACAATCTCGTAAAAAAGATTTTTATTTCAGGTGGATCGGGAAGTGTTACCTATGCAGAAAAAAGAGAAGCATCTTTATTAAAGAATTACCTCATAAAATATTTCAATATTCCAGGAAAAGACATTTTAACGGAAAACAAATCCAATAACACCTATGAGAATGCAAAGTTTACAGCAGAAATTCTAAAAAAAGAGAAATTAACAAAAAAGAAAATAATTTTAATTACTTCAAATACCCATTTTTACAGAGCACAAAAATGTTTTGAAAAGCAAGGAATAAAAACATTTATTCTATTAGATACACGAACTAAATCTAGGGAAAAATGGATGCCTAAAAACCTCTTTCTTCCACAATCAGATATTTTATTTACATGGGATAATTTACTACACGAGCTTTTCGGAATAATAACCTACAAATGTTTTGGTTACATATAAAAAAAGCGACCCTTTTGAGGTCGCTTTAATAAAATAATATAAATCTTATTTTTGAACTTTTACATCGATTTCAATGCTTCCATCTTGGTATTTTTGAACAGCATCACCA
>JBILUY010000226.1:0-4074 GCA_044370735.1 Crocinitomicaceae bacterium
TCTAATTATACTTTGATGGGTCTTAAAAAATAGAAGTGTTATTTGTTTAAGCAAAATGTAAAGGACTAAACTGTAAATACCAACAATTTCAATTTCATTTAAAACTTTTGTTATTGTAAAATCAAATCTAATAATGAATGCGATTAACAATGATAGTAATGACATAATAGTATCAATTGTTATAATAATCCACCTTGGAGTTTTAGATAATGGTAAATACATTGATTGAATTTTTATACAAATTTAGTTTTTTGAGATTATTTAATATGCTTTATTTTGATTTTGGCTAAATATTAGAATTTGTTTAAAAAAAATATTTTTTGTACAAATTGGTTCTATATTGTTAAAAATGTTTAGTTTTGCATCAGAAATTTTAGAATTTATTTGTTTTATGAAAAAAATTATTCTTTCAGTTGCTTTACTTTTAGCAGGTTTTTCTTACTCACAAGATACCTTGTTTGGTAAACATTCAATTGATTTTGGTGTTGGTGCTGCTAACCAATTATCTCCAGATCCGACAGCAGGTTATGATGCAACATTCTTTGACCCATTAACTGTTAACCTAGGTTACAGATACATGATAAACAAAGATTTTGGTTTATTTGGTCAACTTCAATATAACAATTTGTCATATTCTTACACTAAGAACCCAAGTTCTTTATTGTCTACTGAATTAGTAAATGTTACAAGTAATTACTTTAACTTTACGTTTCAAGGGTGTTTTAACTTGACAAACACATTTAATTTCCATGATTTTACTGATAGAGTTGGTATTTTATTCCATGCTGGTGCTGGAGCTGCTTTCATTGGTGGTAAAAACAAAGTAGGTAATTTTGGAAAAGATTTACATTTAGTTTTAACAACTGGTGTTTCTCCTCATTTTAAGATAAACGAGAAATTTGCTTTAAATCTTGATTTAGCTTTAAATTTTGGGTTAATCGAGCAAAAGAGATTAGATTTACAATCATTCACTGATAAAACAGGTTTAGGTAATTATTTTGGTACTGGAACAATTGGTATCAATTACTATGGTTTATCTAAGAATGGAGGTAAAGTACATGCTGATTGGGCAGGTGCAATTGATAAAACTACTGCTGAATTAGAAGCTTTAAAAAATAGAATCAAACAAGTTGAGAACAAACTTGTAGATACTGATAAAGATGGTGTAGCTGATTATTTAGACTTAGAGCCAAATACTCCTGAAGGTTCTGTAGTAAATACTCACGGTCAAAAAGTTGTTGATACTGATGGTGATGGTATTGAAGATACTCAAGATTATTGCCCTACAGTTAAAGGAACAGCTGAGTTCAAAGGTTGTCCAACAGCAGTTGGTACTACAACAACTACAGTTGTTGAAGGTAAAGAAGTTGAAGGTCAGTTAAAATATGATGTTGCGAAATATACTACTGACATTAACTTTGAAACTAAAAGTACAGCTATCAAAAATGCTTCAAAAAAACAACTTGATGAGTTAGCTAAAATTTTAATTTCAAATAATAATTTAATTATTAACTTACATGGACATTGTGATAATGTTGGTGAGGACATTTTGAATAACAAGTTGTCTTTAGACAGAGCTAATGTTGTAAAAGATTATTTAGTTAGTAAAGGTGTAAATGTTTCACAAATAACTACAACTGGTCATGGTACATCTCAACCTAAAGTATCAAACGATACTGAGAAAGGTAGATCTGCTAACAGAAGAGTTGAATTTGTTGTAAAAACAAAATAATTTTAAATATCTAAAATTTTAAAAAAGGCACTCAAAAATTGAGTGCCTTTTTTATTTATTCACATTCATGATGTTCTTTTGGTATATTCTGTTTGAATTGTTTAATTTCTAAAATGGGTTGCCCAGCATCTATCCAAGCAGTGTACCAAATTGACCCCAAGTGTATGATAGACTCTTTAATTTTTTCACTAACTAATTCATTCATTTTTAAATTATAATCTGATATAAATTTATCAGTATAAGATACTTTTTCATTATTTGATTTGAACTTATATTTAGGATATAAAATAGAATCGCTAAGATTTTTTTCCTTAATTAAAACAATGGGTATTTCAGTGTGAGATTTATTAATTATATCCCAAATAAATTTTTCAATATCCTCAACGTAATAAGCTTTTTCAGTAAAGTAATTTATATCATTTTGGATAAGATCTACAATTTTAGTTTCCCATAATGAATGAATTCCTAATTGGTTTGTGTATTGACCATTGTAGTTCTTTGTCGTATGTAAAGGGACATGTGCATCTGCTATGTAATGACCTAATTCAGAAGCATATTTTAGTATCTCTCTATAAGATTTTTGTTCAAATGCTTTTTGAAGTAAAAATTTGTATTGTATGATCCTCCACGGCAAAATACCATGCTTATATAAACTATCTTTTGGTATAATTTTATTTATCTCGTTCCAATTCTTTTTTTCGAGTTCCTGAACGTTTACGTAATATTCTATATCAATATAATGTCCAGCACCCTCTTCTTTATTAGAATATCTTCTACTGTCTGGTGTAGTTGAGTTAGCTGTTATAAATTCTAAATTTTTTTTAAAAAATCCGGACATTTCATTTGGCAAAGTAAATACTGCCATTCTGTTTATTTTTCTATGTCCATTAAACCCCCATTTTTTTATTGATTTTATTGAAATCAAACCAATAAAAATCAGAAAACCTATTTTAAGAGTTCGATTGTTTTTCATTTATTAATTCTAATTTTCCATCAACTAATATTGGTACGACATTTAATTGATTAGGTGTTAAACAATATTTAATGTCTTTGTTTAAATTCAGTTTTCTTAATCTTCTTCTGTGTGAGCTCGCTTTTAAAAATCCAAATGCACTTACTTCAGATTGTTTGTATAAATATTGAGCAGAAATTGTTGAGTCTTCTTCTGAGTAAAACTTACCAGTTTTAAATAAAGATTCTGCTATTGCACCTGCGCATATTGTATCTTCTAAATTAAATTTATCTTGCCAACCTGAGCACAAACAAAGTACATTTTTTTCTTCTTTTATAAGCCAATCAGTTAGTGCTTTTAAATTAACTAATGATCCGATAACAACTTTGCCTGAATTTTTACTGATTTCGATTGATTTTGTTCCATTAGTAGTGGTCAATACAACCTCTTTTCCAATAAATTTTTCATCTAAAAAACTATAGGGTGAATTACCAAAATCGAAACCATCAACAATTTGACCTTTTCTTTCTGCACCTACCAAATATCCTTGTTTTTTATAATTTTCTGCTTTTTCGATTGAGTCTACAGGAATAATTGCTTTCACTCCATTAGCTAAACCAGCACAAATTGCACTTGTTGCTCTCAAAACATCTATTACAACAATAATTTCAAACCCTTCTTTATATAATTCAAAATCTCTTGGAGATAGGCATACTTCAATTTTATTCTTCATTTTACCTAATTAGATTTATTAACCCTCTTTTTATAATTTCTTTATCTGAACCAGCATTTACTTTCAATTGATAAACATATAATCCATTAGGGGCATCATTATTTCCATATATTCCATTCCAACCTTCTTCAGCATTAGTTGAATTAAAAACAGGTTGTCCCCATCGGTTAAAAATTGTAAGCTCATATGTATAGATTTTACTTATGCTTATAATTGGTTTAAAAATAGGATTATCCCCATTAGGAGTAAATGCTGTAGGAATAAATATTCTGGGTTCAAAATAGAAACAAATTGGATTTGAGTAACTTTTAGATTGTACATTGTAAATATTATTATTTTCTAAACACGACACTTTGAAGCAAATTTTACCTTCAAATTGCTCTTTGTTAACTATTTTATATTCAAAAAACAATGTTGAATCACTATATATCTCTTTCGTTGTTGAATAATTTAAACCATCTGTAGATAGTTCAATTATATACTTGTTATTACCCCCAGAAAATCCTACATAGTTATTAAATAAAATTGAAGTTGAAAGCGAGTCTTCATTTTGAAAATTTTCTTCTAGAAGAATAGTTTTCTGAATCATATTCTTTTGAGTATAATTACCACAACTATCTATATGTTGTATATAATACTGATATGAATTTTTTGAAG
>JBILUY010000227.1:0-4072 GCA_044370735.1 Crocinitomicaceae bacterium
GCAGATAGTCTAGCCGAAGTAGCTCGTAAGAAAGCGGAAGCAGACAGTCTAGCCGAAGTAGCTCGTAAGAAAGCGGAAGCAGATAGTCTAGCTGAAGTTGCACGTAAAAAGGCAGAGGCAGATAGTCTAGCCGAAGTAGCTCGTAAGAAAGCGGAAGCAGACAGTCTAGCCGAAGTAGCTCGTAAGAAAGCGGAAGCAGATAGTCTAGCTGAAGTTGCACGTAAAAAGGCAGAGGCTGATAGTTTAGCAGAAGTAGCTCGTAAAAAAGCGGAAGCTGATAGTTTGGCCGAAGTGGCTCGTAAAAAAGCCGAAGCGGATAGTTTAGCCGAAGTAGCTCGTAAGAAAGCGGAAGCAGATAGTCTAGCTGAAGTTGCTCGTAAAAAAGCCGAGGCAGATAGTTTGGCTGAAGTGGCTCGTAAAAAAGCGGAAGCAGATAATCTAGCTGAAGTTACTCGTAAAAAAGTGGAGGCAGATAGTCTAGCAGCCCTTCGACAAGCTCAGGAAACAGCTCGTAAGAAAGCGGAAGCAGATAGTCTAGCTGAAGTTGCTCGTAAAAAGGCAGAGGCTGATAGTTTAGCTGAAGTGGCTCGTAAGAAAGCAGAATTAATTGCTAAACAGGCAGCGGAACAAGAAAAATCAAAAAAAGATGCTGAATTAAAAAGATTAATAGAAGCAGGTGATAAATCTTATAGCATGAAATTGATCGCTGATGCTAAAAAGCAATATGAAATGGCTTTAAAAATAAATCCTGAAAATGCATACGTAAAGAAACAATTAATTTCAATACAACAATTACAAGATAATGCAAAGAATACACCAGCGGTAAAACCAGTTCAAAATCAAACATCGACACAGGTAGAAACAGCCCCGAAAGAAAAAGATATGCGCTATCTTAAGATTGAAAAATTAATCGAGGATGTAGAGAATCGTATTGTTAGATATAATAAGCAAGTTTCTCAAGAAATTGCTTCTTATTTTTCTGATGGAATGACTGAAGAAACGGTTTTAGGAAAAGATAAGAATGGAGTACAATGCGAGATTTTAAGAAGAGTTGTTATTATCAATGGATTTGCTGATATTTATAGTAAGTTCAATAGTACATCTGGTGTGTATTATATGAAGAACGGGTTGCCTTCATCTGATTATATTTGGCAAAAAGAAACCGGATCGTTAAAGAAAACTAATTAATCTCTTCAATTGATAAATCATCAATGATGTAAGATGTGTTTAGTAATGGATCTCCATAACTCACAATTTGATAGATTGTTTTTTTATTGGTTGTTCTAAAGTTAAATGAAACTAATGTCCAATTACCATCTATTGATGTGCTGTTTTTAGCAGAATAAATATCCGTAATCCAATTGGCTTTACCATTATCGATTGTTTGTACAAATGTTTGTTGGCAAAATTCATCTTGACCAAAGTTTTTACCATTATTGTATACCCAAAATGAAACTCTGTATGTTTTGTTTGATTGTAGTAATTTGGAATTTATATCCTTTATAATTTCATATTGATTCATTTTACCAATAAAACTACTATTCCCGTTTCGTTTTATTTTGCTTTGTTTATTTTTTTCAAAGCCTTCGAAAATTAATTTGTTAGATATAATGTGCTTTTCTTGATTTTGAATTTTGGTATTGAATATAGTACTGTATTTTAATTTGTATAAAGCTTCATTTTGTTGATCATAAAATTTTGTCGAAAATTGAAGTATGTTTTTTTCAAATTCATATAAGCAAGTGTCATTTTTATAAATTAAAAAAGGATGAGTGCTTTTTATGTCTTCTTGAATGTTTTTGTTGAATTGGAGAGGACCTAAAAATTGCAATGTGTTTTTCCCTTCTTTTAAACTGCTTCTGGAGAGGTAATTACTCATTAAAGGTAAGCCAGAATAATAAGATAGAAGCATAGAATTTTTAACAATTTCATCGTTTCTAATTGGAATGTGATGGTTTTCAGTACCAATAAAGTAATAAGGAAAAGGAATTATTGCTTGAAAAGAGGATTGGTTAATTTTTGATGAAACACTATTGATATTAAAATAATTTGGATAAAAATAATTTGGAGTAGTACTGATTTGTTTTGCTATTTTAACGTGATTTGGTGTTGTTTCGAATAAAAAGATTCCCAGAAGACAGATATATAATGATTGCCTGATATATACAGACTTTAATTTTGAAAATAAGTGGTTTAAAATGTAAATACACAAAATATTAAATGCAAAAAAGGAAATCCATCCAAATCTACCTAATGCCCTGAATTGTTTTAGAATAGATAATAAATCAACGAGTTTAGCTAAATGAAATTTAAAAGGGATACACATGGAATATAGTAAAAACACAATTCCTATAAGAAATGTGATTTTTAAAAACTGGTGTGTTGATGTTTGTTTTTTTCTATTTTTTATTAAAAAGTAGAATGTAAAAGGCAAAAATAAAATTGTTGTTATTCCTAAGTAGTTTAACGCTTCCCAATCACTTTCTTCTTTCGGTAAGAAATGCGAAAATATCGGAGAAAAACCTCCAGAAATTGGTTTAAAAAACGAATTGAAATTTGCATAGTAATTAAAAAAACCAAAAGGATTTGTAGTTCTACCGATATGAAAATCAGTTAAAAATAAGATTAAGTTAAAAAGTAACAAGGGAGAAATTAGTTTTAAAACAGAGATTAGGTAGTTTCTAAACTGAGACTTTATATCAATATAATTCAAAAAAAGTAAAAGTGTAATGAAACTAAATGAGATACTGAAAACTATAAATCCTAAATAAGCGTGAGTAGTTAAAGCTATTAAAATACAGATAGATAAGTGATTTATTTTGTTGATTTTCAGAGCCGAAATTTGATATAAATAATAAAAAGACAAAGGGATAAAAAAGGAAAATCCTAATGCTAAATGACCAGTTAATCTGAATATTTGAGGGCAAAGAAGAGTTATTCCTAATGCACCTATGAAGGATAGCGTTTTTTCAATCGATAATAATTTAAATAACTTAAATAAAAAATGAAAACACAGTATATAACTAAATAGAATTAACCAATTAAGGATGCCAATAGAATAGTTTTCAATGCTTGGAAAAATAAGTTTTATATAACGAATTAAAATTGATAGTATAGGGGTTGAATCTGTGTAAAATATATGCTCGCCATAGGGATAATTAATACCTTCAAAATTAAATATTGAATGATTGTGTTTTATATAATAATTGTAAGTGAAATAGTTTTTTATTCCATCACCTGAACTAGAAAATAGAAACGAGTTTGGATGAAAAAAAACTTGATGATAAAAAGAAATAAAAATAGAAACAAAAGCTATGTAATAGATAGATGTTCGATTAACTAATTTATATATGAGTTTGCTTTTCAATTTAACTTGTTGGTTATTAGTTGTTTGTTTTAAAATGTAAAAAATATTTTCAAAAATACTTTATAAATATAAAGCTTTTATTAATTTTGCACTCAGTTCTTTGAACAAGGTGGGATGGGTGAGAGGCTGAAACCAACAGTTTGCTAAACTGTCGTACGGGTAACTGTACCGCGGGTTCGAATCCCGCTCCCACCGCAATGATTTTTATTTATCTTAAAAACTTGTTTATTTAAAATAAATAATTACATTTGCACTCGTTTTAGACAAAATGATAAGCGAATCATTTAACGTTTGAAATAATCGGGGCGTAGCGTAGTCCGGTCATCGCGCCTGGTTTGGGACCAGGAGGTCGCAGGTTCGAATCCTGCCGCCCCGACTTCGGGGATGAGAAATCATCCCCTTTTTTATTTAAAATAATTGGTTCCGTAGCTCAGCTGGATAGAGCAACTGCCTTCTAAGCAGTAGGTCTTTGGTTCGAATCCAAACGGAATCACGACAAAGCGAAACAACTCATTGAATTTCAATGGGTTGTTTTCGTTTTTAGAAGTTTTGTCCCGAATTTGCTCCGAGACAAAATATAACAACAAATATTACACTATTTTTCTGTAAAGTTAGATCTAAAATTTAAATCTTAAAAATTTAAGATTCGGACAATACCAAAAGTTGAAGGCTAATGATTCACTCCTACTTTAGGTATTGATCCAA
>JBILUY010000228.1:0-4071 GCA_044370735.1 Crocinitomicaceae bacterium
ACTTGTGGAAGAAAAAGAATCAAAGTTTCCAATGTGTCTTACATGCGATTGATTTGAATCTGTTAAAAAAGCCAAAATCACATCACTAACAAGTGTTGTTGGATTTGCTGTTTGTTTTTCAATATATACTACTGCTGAACTTACACCATCATAATCAAAAGGAGTTGAAAATGTGACATCTGTTTCACAAAGAGTTTGACTAGTTGAAGGCACAGTAAAACTAATATCACCACTATACACTTTAACAGCTCCCGCTGGAAGATTATTTGAAGCATCTCTTGGTCTTGTTGTTGGCGAAAATGACTGATTATTTCCATAATGATACATATAAATATCCACCCCTTTATAAACTATAGTTGTACCACTTGCCAGATTATCATACATAACATGCCATCTGAGACTATTAATTTTATTTGGACCCAAAACAGTTCCGTTCGCAGTCATATCTGTAACAGTATAAAGATTTGCTGACCAACCTTGAGTTTTTGTACCAAATGGTGTCCAAAAAACATATTCTGGAGAAACAGAACCAGTCCATCCTGGCTGAAATAAATCTACTATTCTTTGAGCTGATACATTTTTTGTGAAAAACAAAATAATTAAGAGAATAATTATTCTAGTATTTTTAACTCCTCGATCCTTCATATCACAATTTATTATTGAATTACAATTATCTAACGACACAATTTTAGAAAGGTTGTCAAAAAACATGAAAAAAAATATATCTAATAAAGTATAATTAAAAAATAAGTCTTTTGAAAAATATACGAATTACATATAAAACATTTTGTATTAAAAAAAACTTATGTATATTTGCACTCGTAAAACGAGCGAGTTTTACTGTCTAGTATAAGCGGATATGGTGAAATTGGTAGACATGCCAGACTTAGGATCTGGTGCCGCGAGGCGTGTGGGTTCGAGTCCCTCTATCCGCACCAAGTTAAGAAAGTAAAATGGTGTAAGTTCTCTTATGCCATTTTTTGTTTGTATAATAATTAAACTAAAATACAATGGGTGTCACTCGTGAAGATGTAAGTTCAAACAGCGCTATTTTAAGAGTAAAAGTTACTCCAGCTGATTACGAGAAAAATGTTGCAAATGCAATTGAAAAAACGCGCAAACAAGCTAAAATCCCAGGATTCAGACAAGGACATGTACCTGCTTCTTTGGTGAAAAAACAATATGGTAAATCCATTTTAGCAGATGAATTAAACAAAGTTGTAAATGACTTTTTAAATTCTTTCATCACTGAAAATAAAATTGAAATTTTAGGAAACCCAATTCCATACGAAAAAGAAGAAGTAAAAGGTGATTTCAATAATCCATCTGACTTCGAATTTGCTTTTGAAATTGGTATCACTCCAGAGTTCAAAATTGATGGTACTTTAAAAGAAACATTTAACTATGTGTCTGTAAAGGTAGACGATGAATTAATCAACAAACAAGTTGATGATTTAAGAAGACGCTACGGTAAATTAGTTGCTTCTGAAAAAATTGGAGATACAGATTTAGTAATGGCTCAATTTACTGAATTGAATGATGATAATACTGCAAAAGAAGGTGGTATCAATCATTCTTCAACTATTTCAATGGAATTTGTTGAAGATAAAAAAGCGAAAAAAGAATTAACTGGTAAAAAAGTTGGGGATAAAGTGGTAGTTAATCCTACTCACGTTTCTAAAGGAGGAAAAGATACTGCAGCTTTATTAGGAGTAAAAGAAGAAGATCTAGTTAATATTTCAGATAAATTCGAATTAACTGTCACAGAAATTCGTCATATGGAATTAGCTGAACTTAACCAAGAATTGTTCGATAAATTGTTTGGTGAAGGAGAAGTAAAATCTGAAACTGAATTAAGAGACAGAATCAAAGCTGATTTAGACAAAATGTTTGCAAATGATTCAGATCGTTTATTAACTAGAGCTGTTTATGACAAATTAATCGCTGATACAAAAATTGATCTACCTTCTGACTTCTTAAAAAGATGGATTCAAGTTTCAAACGACAAGCCAATCACTCTTGAAGAAATAGAAGCTCAATTTGAAGGATACGAAAAAGGAATGAAATGGCAATTAATTCAAGGTCATATATTCAAAGCGAACGACTTGAAATTAAACCACACAGATGCAATTGAGTACACTAAACAATTATTAGTAAATCAATATGCTCAATACGGAATTCCAGCTCCTGAAGACAAAGAATTAACAGCTTCTGCTATTCAGGTATTAGGGAACAGAGAAGAATCTGCTAGAGTATACGATATGTTAGCAGAAAGCAAATTAACAGAGTTCTTTAAAGCAAATGTTAAATTGAAAAATAAAGAAGTTTCTTACGATGAGTTCGTAGAAATCGCTTCAAAATAATTGATTTTTTTATCATATTTTAAAGCCGCTTTTTTAAGCGGCTTTTTTTATGTCTCTACATAAAAAGATTTTGGAATTTCATTGGTTTATTGTAAATTGAATAAAGATAACTAACTCACTTTAAAATGAAATTAAATCAATTTACCATGGAACCTTCATTTGAAAACACAAAATCAGATAAGATTAAAATAGCGATCGCTTTTTTCTTTATCGGAGCAATTACTGTAGGAGTATTAATGGTCGCGGCAGGTGTATTTGACTATAAACCTTAACAAGGTAATCGGTTTTATTCCGGATCAATCCCAAAACGTGGGGAGGAATTTACAATTATTTAAATTTGTAAAAAATATACTGAGTTTTGGATTCCTATATTGACTTATTAAAAATGATTTTACCAACGGTATTGGTAGAACACTTTGACTTAAAAAAATCAGAACAAATAAAAGAACAACTTCATTTATATTTTGAAGAAAAATCTGAACAACCTAAAGAGTTTTCTTCGTTAACATTGACATCTAAAGGTTTCTATAACGAAATCACTGTACAAGATTTCCCTTTGCGTGGTCAGTTTGTTTTTTTGCATATCAAACGACGACGTTGGACTGATAAAAACACAGGACAAATTGTTAAAAGAGATTGGGATTTAGTGGCTAGAGGAACGCGTTACACAGAGGATTTCTCTGCTTTTTTAAAAGAAATTAATAGATACTAAAGATACGGATTGTCGTACTATAGGATACTTTTTTGGTGTTAATGGCAAAAAACTGAGTAGACAATATCGAGATTTTATGAGCGACTATCAAGATTGGAAACAATTAATTCATTCTGAAAAATGGTTGCTTTTCCCTGAAAACATAGGCAAACGTATTTCTATTGATGAAGTTGCTTTATCCCAAGGTGAACTCTACACAGTTGTTACCAATAAATCTGCTAAAGGAAGAAAAGGCGCTATCATAGCAATTATAGAAGGAACTAAATCTGAAATTGTTATAGAATATCTTTTAAAAATCCCTTATAACATTCGTAATCAGGTTGAAGAAATTACTTTAGATATGGCTGGTTCGATGAAGGCTATTGCCACACACTGCTTCACTAGAGCATTACAGGTGGTAGATCGTTTTCACGTTCAAAAACTATGCGTTGAAGCAGTACAAGAAATTAGAATAAAACATCGTTGGGAGGTTCTAGAGCAAGAAAATGAAAAGATTAAACAAGCAAAACAAAATAAAAAATCGTATCAGGAACAGGTATTAGAAAATGGTGATACCCTAAAACAACTCTTAGCTAGAAGTAGATATATTCTTTACAAAAGCAGAAATAATTGGACTGAAAATCAAAAACAAAGAGCCCAGATTTTATTCAAACTTTTCCCGGATTTAGAAAATGCTTACAAACTTTCTGAAAAACTAAAGTTTATATACAATAGTAAAGTTAAAAAAGAAATTGCAATCACAAAACTTGCCCACTGGTATAAAGATGTTGAAGAAAGTGGATTGAACAGTTTTAACACAATCAAAAATACAATACAACTAAATTATATAGCCATTATTAACTACTTCGAAAATCGATCAACCAATGCATCTGCAGAATCTTTTAATGCTAAAATCAAAGCTTTCAGAGCTCAATTTAGAGGTGTCAAGTCTAAATCATTTTTCTTGTATAGATTATCGAAAATTTATGCCTAATCCCCAACATTTGGGATTGATCC
>JBILUY010000229.1:0-4026 GCA_044370735.1 Crocinitomicaceae bacterium
TTTATGACAACTATTGAATTAATCGGACTTATAGTGCCTATTTTGTCTCTTGCTGCACTAATTATTTATATTTTGGTTTCAAAAAAAGAAACTACTCCTTTACAACAACCTATCACAGTGAACAATACACAACCAACAAATGTTCAATCTAAAAATGAAACAGTTAAACTAATTTTACCCCATCGTATTGATGCTTACCAACGATTGGTTTTATTTTTAGAACGTATTTCTCCAAATTCAATGGTGATGCGTAAATTCAGTAACCACCAAACAGCAAAGCAATTACAACAAGATTTATTAGGAACTATCCGAAGTGAATTTGAACATAATATAGCGCAACAAGTATTTGTATCTCCTCAAGGTTGGAAAATGGTAAAAGATTCGAAGGAACAAATCATTCAAATTATCAATTTAGCTGCAAGTGATTTACAAGAAAACGCATCAGCTATAGATTTATCATCCAAGATTTTCGAATTAAGTGCTGAATTTGAAAAACTTCCTACAGAAATTACTACTGAATTTCTTGTTGAAGAACTTCAAACACTTTTTTAGTTCTCTAGACTAAACATTCAACACTCAACATTAATATTTTTTTTAATATCCCGCTTTCTCTTTCGGATACGAATTAAATGTTCCTGATGCAGAAGCAATCAAAATGTCATTGGCATAAATTTTAGTTTCAGATACCAAAATTCGATTACCCGCTGAAATTACTTTCGCTTTTGCAATAAGTTCATCCCCCAATATTGCAGGTTTGTGAAATTTTAGTGAAAATTCAATCGTTGAAACTACTTTATCTAAAGGCGCTACCCAACTTAAACAAGCTACCCCTAATGAAGCATCTACTAATGATGAAATAGCCCCACCATGTGCTGCAATTGGTGTTGCTAAATGTTTTTCTTCAATTTTCATTCGATATTCAATCTCCCCAGGATTTACAATCTGAAAATCCATTCCCAACATTTTGCCAAAATGATTTTGAGCAATATAAGCTAGAATTAATTGATTTTGTTCCATCGGTTACTCATTAGCTCGTTCCATCTTCCAAACCTCAACCAGCTTAATATCAAGATTATTATTCTGTAATTGCACATATTGAAGTTCAAACTTACGATTAGTCAATGTATTAATTGTATAACCATATTTAAACGCAGAAGCCCCTGAACTAGGGTCTTTATACGCTAGATTAAACACCTTCGCATCGGTGGTAACTCCCCATTGATTAAAAGCCTTTAAATGACTATAAATTGCCGAATTAGATAATAGATCTGCATTCAATGAATAACTATACGTTCCTTCATATAAAAAATCATCTACGTGTGACAACATCAAAAAACCTGGATTAGCAATTGTGTTTGAGGACGTTTCATTCCCTGCATTATCATACCCTTTAATTTCAACTGAAACCACCTTCCAAGAACCTGCAGCTTTGAGTGTTTCTCTCGTAGGATTATCTTTAAAACACGCTGTAAGTGAAAAAAGAATTACAATACTCAATAAAAATACCTTTTTCATATCCTTACTTGGTTAAATAGTAAATAAAACTAGCACTAAAACGAATATTTCTATAGGTTTCTGGTAACGATTTATCTAAATCTAATGTACCATAATCACTATGATTTTGTGGAAATAATGGCGAGTCAGAAGCATTTGCTTGTTTTTCAAATGATCCTCCTAAATAATGAGTTGCATTGATCGGATAACAACCATCCAAGGCAAAACCAAAACGATTTATTTTTTTCTCTAATCGCAATCCTGCTCCAACAAACATTCGACTGGAAGAATAAATCCCGGATATCCCAAACTCGGAACCATAACTTTTTATACCATTTGAATACGCAAAATAACTTTCAACATTCATCGCATTGATTGACAACGTAATATAAGGAGATAATAAGGATTTAATTGTAAATCCTGCTATAACATCAAAAGTGTAATTTTTAAACGTATAATTTCTTTCGCCAGAACTAAAAACGGCTTTACTTGCAAAAGTTGAAGTTCTACTCATATTTATCCCTGTATATAAGGACATAATTCGATATTGCATTCCTATATTCATTCCTAGACCACCAGGCTGAAAACTCAACTCTTCCTGCAAACCACTTCCAGCATTTATTGTATTATATGTAGAAACGTAATCATTAAATAATGGAAATTGTAATTGTGTATATGTAGTTCCTACAGAAAATCCAAAACCTTCCTGTGCATTCGCTTTAACAACATAGATAAAGCAAAAAGCAATCATCATCACCCTATAAACCATATGCCAACCAAATTGAAAGTGAATAATTCGAGTGATTAAACAACATTGGATAATACACACCTTGATCTATTTTGATACTCTTGTCGATTCTGTATTGAAAATTAGGTTGAACACGCAATTGTAATTTATTCAATTCATAAACTAAAACATTTACTCCTAAATTCGTCGACATTGTTAATTCTTTATCTCCTACTACAGTTGAAATACTCAGAAACTTTTGTCTATAGCCTAACAATTGATTATTTATTTCAGTAGCTCCATTCGAATAATCATATTGTACATACGTTCTTCCTAATTCAAAACCTACATAGGGATGAAAATATTTATTCAAAACAAAGGTGATATTCGTTGTAAATGCTCCGGTGTGAGATTTCAAACTAAACGTTTCCTCTAACTTTGTCGTCAAATTGGTTCTCGAACCTGAAACTGAATTATTCAAGTAATTCATCCCTAATTGAACGCCTAATTTTTCTCGAATATGAAAATGAACTCCAAATTCAGTTCCATGAGGAATATTTACATAGCTCATTTTATTATTGATAGAATATGCTGTTTTACCAGGTTGTAAACTCACCATTCCTTTGTCTTCGGTTATACCAATGTCCCACCCCAAATTAAATTTCGTGCTTAAATTATCAATTGGAGATTCGACATACAAAAAACGTCCAACTTTATAACCTCCGTAAAAATAAGAATGGCTTTGCGAGAAAGTTGTTTTGACACTTAATAACGCAAATGCAATACTTATAAACTTTAAAAATCTTCTCATTATTAATCAACTAAAAAACGTAAACCAACTTGTGAAAATTGAGTGTAAATCTTTTCATTTAAATCATACATTACGGTATTATAATCATCCGTATTCACCCAAACTTTAAAATGCATTTCAATTGATTTTGTAGCAATTACTCCTAATCCTACAAATGGAATGGGTTCTTTCACGATACGCTCATCTTGAGTAGCAATTTCTAATAACATTTCTTTTGCTTTTTCAAACGAATCTCCCATTGTTAAATGAAAAGTTAAATCTATTCTTCTAACATCAGCTTTCGTGAAATTGATAATATTACCATTCGCTATTGGACCATTTGGTAGAATAACAACTTTATTATCTGCGGTATATAAATGCGTATTAAAAATTTGAATTTCTTTTACTTTTCCGGATACTGTTTGTGCTTGAATAAAGTCTCCCACTTTAAATGGTTTAAACACTAAAATCATCACTCCTCCAGCAAAATTGGATAATGTACCTGAAAAAGCCATACCTATTGCTAACCCAGCTGCTCCTAATAAAGCAACAAACGAAGTCATCTGAATTCCAAATTGAGTTATACTAGTAACAACTACTAACAACTTGAGCGCTGTAGAAGTTAAACTACCCAAAAAAGTGATTAAACTTTCATCTGTATTGCTTTTCTTTAAAATATTTTTGATGGTTTTAGAAGCCAAATTAGACAACCAAAATCCAATTACCAATATGAGTAAAGACATCAAAAGTTCTGTTCCAACTTTTAATACCCATTGTTGTACCTCGTGGTAATTAAATCCCATAATGGTTTCTTCTATTTTTTTAATTGGTGGTTCCATAGTTTCGAATGAATGAAGACAAAAATAAAAATTCTAAATTTACCATATGAATTACTTTAATAATAAAATCATTTGGGTTACAGGTGCATCTTCTGGAATTGGAGAAGAAATATGTAAACAGCTTGCAAATAAAAATGCAACAATCATATTATCAGCACGTAAAACAGAAACGCTTG